>NZ_JAGQAY010000029.1:0-32031 GCF_024345355.1 Cyanobium sp. WKJ7-Wakatipu | reverse complement strand
GCTTTGCAACTCTTTGTTGTTCGTCCCAGAAACCTCGCTGGCCCATGGAAAGCATGTAATCTTGAAGCCTTAGTATAATTCAAATTCGGTCGCTATCAAGCGGTCTTGCGATTTTTCGAGGTGCCCTGAAGTAACTTCCAAAGATATGCAGTCAGCGCATAGGTCTAACTAATCCCAGCAACCGCTCCTTGATCTGCTGGTGGCTGCCAGCCAGGTCAACGGTGGCAAAGCGCATCTGGTGCCCTTGAATCGACACGGATTCATCGAAGTCTCCGTCGATGGCGGGATGAAGCAGTAGCCCTGCCGCATGATTGGCTCTGTGATCGCCGCGGCTCACCTGGGAGCGCAGATAGGCATAGAGCTGGTAAACGTAACCGGCTCGGAGTGAGTGGTCGCGGTACCAGCCACGGCCAAGCACGCCGGTGAACTTGGTGTCGATCACCAGGCGCTGGGGCTGATCGCGACGGTCGATCACTATGTCGGTCCGCATGGAGGGAAACACTTGGGCGATGCCAGCAGTGGCCTCTTCGATGGGCCAGCTGAGCGTCTTACCCGTGTTCACCACCCAGTGCGCGTCATCAAGGTGGAGGCGGTAGAAGCCGCCAATCGCCTTTTCGTAGAGATGCCGCAGCCAGTGCACGCAGCGCTGGGGATCGAGCAGCGCATTCGTGCCTGCTTCCTCGGTGGGCAGGGCCAGATCCATCGCCAGGCGAGCTGCGGCGAGCATGGGCCGGTCGGCGTGGTCGTGCCGCCCGAAGCGTTCGCTGCTGATCTGCTGGCGGGTGGGCGGCTCTCCAACCACTCCTTGCAGGCGCAGGCCATGGGCAAGGCTGCGGCAACGGTGAGCCAGCTCGGGCTTGCGCACCAACCTGCCCACAGTGTCGAGAGCGGCGCGCACATAGCGATTGCGGGGGCTATCGATCGAGAGCTCCTCAAGCCGACAAGCCACCTGCCCCTTAGCCAGCAGTTGCCTTCTGGCGGTGATGAGGTGATCGATGCGCCCTCGCACACGGGTGAGCACCGCTTCTCTGGGCAGGAAAGCCGTCGTTAGTTGGCGGCGCTGGCGCTGCTCTACAGCCTTGGCCAGGATCTCGGCCACCAGATCAGGGATGTCATCGGGCAGGTCCTCAGCGGCGAGGTTGCTGGGAGTGGCCTCCTTGCCGAGGTCTGATGCGTAGAGCATCAACCACCAGATGTTGCGAACCGGGATACTCATCGCCGCATCACCCGATCCGGTTCTGGACGTGCTCGATCAGGCCTTCCGCCCGATTGCACCAAGCGGCGCGATCCAAACCGAGATGTTCCGGTTCGTCGTCGTAGCGGCATTGCACCGCGAAGGTGGTGAAGGCTCGCAGCGGTAGCAGCTCTGTGATGTCAACACCCGAGTCCTGCAAAAGCAGCAGCAGGCGGGCGAGATCGTGGGTCTGGGGAGGCTTGGTGCCAACAATGTGCAGCCAAGCCTTGAGAGTTTTTTCCAAGCACTGCTGGGCCGCCCAGCCCCAGCTGGCCTCTTCCACCTCGGGATCTAGCAGCCGACGCGCCATGTTCAGGTCGCGGCGCGCAACCCGCAGCAGGCGCTCCGCTTCAGGAGTGGCCATGAAGCAACACGCCCTCGTGGATTGCCTGTTGCACTAAAGATCCCTGTTCCTGGGCGCGACGAGCCGCTTCGCTGGTGGAGTGCAGCACCAGGTCTACGGATAGATCCGGTTGCGCCACGGCCCCCCACAGATCACCAAGCAAAGCAAAGCGATCTCGGGTGGCCAGCCAGGCGTCTGGGGCGGTGATCAGCAGGTCGACATCGGAATCAGGCCGGGCTTCGCCACGGGCCCTGGAGCCGAACAGGCGCACCTCGGCAGCCGGAACCAGCTGGCGGATCTCAGCCGCCATGCCTGCCAGGCGCTCTTCTATGGGTGCGGTAGTGGCAATGACCATGGGTGCATTCTGGTGCAGCCGGCTGGGCTTACCAACCCTCCAGTAATGCCGCTGCCTGGCGTTCGGCTTCCTCTGGAGCGTCAAACCAGTACTCCTGTAGCAGGGGCTTCAGTTCGCTGGCCACCACTTCAGCGAACCAATCGCGGCTGGAGCGGCCCTCCAGGCTCTGGGTGGGGGTGACATAACTGTGGCCAATCCGGAAGGCCTTGCCAAGACGGCTGTCGGCGGCGATGGCGGCATTTAGCTGACCAAGGCGTTGCTCGATGCTGGCGGCAATGGCCGGTTCCATCTGCAGACTCGTCACCACCCATTCGCGCCAGGTCTTGCCCAGGCTCGGCTCGAGCTCGACGAAGGCAAAGCGCCGGCGGAAGGCCATGTCCACTAGGGCCAGGGAGCGATCGGCGATGTTCATCGTGCCGATCACCACCATGTTTTCGGGCACGTAGACCGGCCGATGGTTCCCGTCGGGGTCGGGGTAGCAGAGCTGCATGGCATCGCGCGGTGTGCGCTTGCCGGCCTCCAGCAGGGTGAGTAGCTCCCCAAAGATCTGGGCGGGGTTGCCTCGATTGATCTCCTCGATCACCAGCACGTGGGTTTGGCTGGGGTGCTCCAGCGCAGCCTTCACCATCTGCATGAACACGCCCTCATGCAGCACGAGGCCGCCGTTGCCGCTGGGGCGCCAGCCGCGCACGAAGTCTTCGTAGGAGAGGTTGGGGTGGAACTGCACGGAGCGCAGCTGCGGCTCCTGCACCACATGGCCCACCAGGGCCATGCCGAGGCGCTTGGCCAGCCAGGTTTTACAGGTGCCGGGCGGGCCCTGGAGGATCAGGTTCTTCTTGTCGCGCAGGCGGCGGCGGATGCGCTCCAACTCGCCTCGGGGCAGGAAGCAGCCATCGGCCACGATGTTGTCGATGCCGTAGGGCGTCACCGACGTCACGGGTTCAACCACTGCGGTTTCGTCGTCTTCCGATTCGTCGTCGGGTTCGGGTGCGATTCCGGTGTAAGTCCAGGCCTCTAGAGACAGATCTGGGAAGGAGTGCACGCTGAAGTCGGGCTCCTCGAAGCGCTGTTTGAGCGACTCGATCAGCTGTAGGTATTCGGCGGCATTGCAACGGTGTTTGGGACCATTGCGGCCGATGGGGAGCCGCAGCTTCTCGCTGATGTAGACGCGCGAGCGCCCGTCAAGGCTGAGGAAGCTCCAGGGGCGACACCAGTAGAGCCCGAAAGTGAGGTTCCAGGCCACCCCGTAGTAGGCCATGGCTGCATCGAAGTCGCGGCTGAATGCGTCAATGGCCTGCTCTGTGTCGCCCTCAGCCAGAGCAAGGCCACTCTGGAACATCTGCCAGAGGACATCAATGTGGGCGGGGTCGCGATCTTTGGCGTAGGGGAAGAACCACGACATCTGGTTGTTGAGCACCGGGATCCCCTCGAAGCTCTCGGGTACGGCCTCCTCCACACCCAGGAAATAGGCCAGGGCGGCAGCGATTGCCTGGCGGTTGCTGTCTTTGATGCCTCGGTTGAAGAGGCCGATCAGGGTGAAAGGGTCGATGTCCTGGATGAAGCCCTTGCTGCCATCGGTGAACTGATCACCGCTGAGCAGGCCCAGTCCTTCCACGCTGGGCTGGAGCTGCTGCAGAAAAGCGATCAGCTGGCTGCGGTCGGCGCGATGGCTGAGCAGCCCATCGGCAATGGCCTGGTAGAAGCGGGCCCAGCGGAACCGCTTGTGCTGCTTTGGATCGGTGCCGAAGCGCTCGCGCCAGTAGGGGGCATTGCGAAAGCGATCAATTTCCTGCGGCTTGTTCTGGAAGGCAAAGTCGATCAGGGCATCGGTTTTCCAGTCGCCGGGAGTGACTTTCCAAATCGTGGGTTGGTAGGTGTAGAAGTACCACTCGCGAGCCGGGCTGACGCGCTGCCAGTCCACCCGCAGGTGGCGGCCATCGCCCATGTTTTCAGCGATCACGCCGGTGGCCTTAATCGACATCACCGAGACGGTGTTGCCCCAATTTTCAAAGGGAAGGCCGCGCTTCTTGATGTAGGCGGCCTTGATGGCGATGCGCTCGCCGGTCTGCATCGAGCGCACCTGGGCCAGCACCCTGCTGTTGTCGTCGAAGTCGTGCTCCCAGATCCCTTCGTCGATGAATCGATCGGTTTGATCGTCGCCACGGTTGATCATGGCGCCCACAAACCAGCAGGAGCCATCCATGGTTCCTTGACCAGTTAAGTCAGGCATCTCGATACAACCCCGGCTTGTCGATCTTCAGTGCTGCCGAGTCCTCCAGCACGATGCGAGCGGGCTGGTCATCGATGCCGCCTGGTGCGTTGACCTGCACCTCCAGGGTTATCTCGACCTGAACGCCGGGTAGGGCCTGCAGGTGGGACATCACTTCCTCCACGAAGGCGCTCATTTGCAGGCTGGCGCGGCTGGGGTCGAGTCTGACCGATGCCACATAACGGTTGGGCAGCTGGGGCTTGGGTGGATCGATCGCTTCCCCACCAAAGGCACTGCCTCCAGCTCCTGAGGGGGCGATAACAACATTCTTGCCGGGGCCATGACCTGAGCAGGTGGTGCTCCCTACTAAAAAGCCGGACACGATCTGTCCTGTTGAGGGTTCGAGGCGTCTGCGCTTGGGTTCCAGACGCTTTGCTTTTCGCTGGGAGATGACCATCTCGTTTTTAGCGACAAGGCTGTTGAAGCTGGCCCGCTGGGTACTGGAGATCTGCAGGGTGCTCAGGTTCATGCAGCGCATGGTGGTTCATTCGATGAGACCGGCTAGGTCCACGTTGCTTTCGCCGCTCTTGGATGCCTGGGTGTTGCTAAGGGCCTCGAAGCTCAGCTCAGCGGAGCTGATCCTTGGCAAGCACAGGTCTTTGATGCACATCTCCACTCGGGCACTCCACTTTGAGTAATCGCTCTTGTGCTGGAAGTTAGCGTTGAGTTTGCCTCGGCTGTCGGTAGCCCAAACAGCCAAAGGCGTAAGAAAACCGAGCTATTTGTTCAGCTTTTGCAACCAGATTCTGCACGGATTTGCCTCAGCCTGCAGCAATCCTCACACCTTGCAAAGCACTGCCAGCACTGAATTTCATGCAGGTTCTGCATTATTATCGCGTTGGCGGGCTGAGACCGCTGCTGCCGCAGGCACTGTCTGCCTGGATGTTCTCCATCCCCTGTTGCATAAGCAGCAAGATCAGCTCAACTACGGGGGTTGTTCAGGGAGGGCTTGAAACACCATGTCCAACGAAGAGTCCAGCAACCCTGAGAGTTTCGCTGGGTACAAGGATTGTGCAGGAGCGACCAGCCGGTATCGGAACGGCCGATTGAGTTTCACAGTGTGGTTCGACCTCTTAGAGCTATGTCCTTAATAAAAGTGGACTGCAAGCACCAGTGCTTATTCAGGAGGCCTGGTGAGCGCCGTTGCTTCTGCTGATGCCAGAGAAAGCCATCACCAGCGGTGGCCGAATGGGCTGCAGCTGCTGTGCAGTGGCTTCCAGAAAGGCAACCAGGATTGTGATCAGCAGGATGTAGTTGCGCAGGTCTGGATCCAACTCGGCCTTGGCTGTTTTGGTCTGAGCAGCTAAGGCTGTTTCCAATGGCCCCCACAAGGGGTTGACCCTGGCTTCCTTGTAGATGCCTCCCAGGCGTGAGCTGTGGGCAGGATCTGAAAGTGAGGCCGACTCGGCTGAGTGGGCAAAGGCATTGCGCAGCTTGCGCAGAGCATTGAGAGCTTGCTCGACCGTTGAGTCGATCAAGCCCAGGCGGCTGGCCAAGGCCACCTTTGCGCCAATTGATCCAAGCGGGCGTTCAGGCAGAAACAGACCGTCCTCTTTGCTGGAAGCGACAGGCATCACGGCCTGCAGGAGATGCTCCAAGGCCGCATCAACGCGGGCAACACCCACCAGCACGGCTCCGCGGCCTCGTTCCTCAAGCATCTGCAGGGCGATGCTGCGGGCGGATTCGGCAACGCGGAGAGCTTCTGGCGTGGGTTGCTTCATCCGAGCAGGTCCTCTACGAATTCAGAGCATGTATCCCCACTGGTGATCAACAGATGATCGCGGGCTCGAGTGCAGGCCACGTAGAGCAGGTGGCGTTCGGTGGCCACCACCTCTTCCAGGTCACTTTCGTCAGCAAGGGCCTTGATGCGATCGGCGCTGGGGATCACGTCCTCGTCGCAGGCCATCACGACCACGGCACGGAACTCCAAGCCCTTGGCCAGGTGCATGGTCGAGAGGGTGGCTTTGCTGCCGAGGCGCATGGCGGTTGGCTGCAGCTGCTCGTAGGGCAGGTCGGCCAGCTCCAGAGCGGCCTGAGCGCGCGCGAGCTCCTGTGGGCTGCGCACAAACACGCCGAACTCCTTTGGGGTGAGGCCTTCAGCTAGGCGCTCCTGGATCCAGCTGGCCACCGCTTCGATCTCGCTGTCGTGGTCTTCGCATTCGCGGATGACTGGATCAGGGCCGCTGATCACCGATACGGCGCCGCGGCGATCCTGCACGTTGCCGTCTACATCACGGGACTCTGGATCGAGCAGCTGATCGGCCTGCTGACGGATCTGCTGGGAGGTGCGGTAGTTGATGCGCAGGGTGCGGGAGCGGCCGCGGATGTCGATGCCGTATTGGTTCCACGAGAACGGCTGCTGAAAGATTCGCTGCCCCAAATCTCCCGCAAAAAACAAGGCATCAGGTCCAGTGCCGGCGATAGCCGCGAGCAGGCGCAGCTGGGCTGCGGTGATGTCTTGGCATTCATCAACCACGATGTGCTGGTAAGGCCGCGCGGCTGTGCGCTGCAGTTGATCAGCGGTGCGGTGGAACAGCTGGTGCTCGGTGATCAGGTTCTGGGATTCGAGCTCCTGCATCACTTGCGCAAAGCCCTCCCAGAGGAGAAGGCGCTTGGCTTCGTTGAGGCGGCTCTTGCGGCCTAGGCGGCGCACATCCCGGTAGCTCTCCCAGTCATGCAAGTAGTAGGCGTCGACGATGTCGCGGAACTCCTCCACGCTGAAGTCCTCGCCATAGATCCTGCTGATCTCGCCCGGTGCATGGCGGCGAATCAGGGCGTCGAGATCCTCCGAGTCGATCCGGTTTGGTTTGCCCAGGTGGGCGGCGTGCATGCGCTCACCCAACTCCTGCATGGCAAGCACATCCAGCCGTTCAACCAGGGCGGGTTCACCATCAATAAGGCGATGCAGCTTTTCCCGGAGTAGGGCTGCAAGGGGGGCTGAAAAGGTGGTGAGCAGTACCCGCGCATCGGTGTTGGTGCGTGCCAGGTGGACGGCACGGTGCAGCGCCACCACGGTTTTGCCGGTGCCAGCGGAGCCTTGCACCCGGGTGGGGCCGTTGAAGGAGCGCAGCACCCAGTCGCGCTGGGAGGGGTGGAGGAAGACGATCCACTTCTCCCAGGGGTAATCAAGCGCTCGGGCCAGCTCTTCAGTGCCGGTTACGACGCGGAAGCGACGTTGGGCATCGGGGTGCTCGTAGGGATTGCCCTTCTCCGGCGGCACCACTTTGGGCTTGAGAGGCGTTGTGCCAGTGGCCAGGTCGATGATCGCTTCTGCTGCCTCTCCGGGAAGGTGGGAGGCGATCACCAGGAGCATGTCGTCGTCCGCTGTGCGGACGTCTGGGATCCACTCGGCAGGTACCCCGTAGCTCAGCAGCTCGTCTTCTGTGAGGTTGGATAGGGGCCGCTTGGGCTCCGGCGCAGGAGCTGGTTCGCTCGGGACGTAGAGGGGGATCTGGATCTCGCGGACGGTTTCGCGGATCTCAACTATCTGGGCGGCACCGGTGACGGGATGGGTTTCGATCTTGCGCCGCGAGGCCCACTCGTAGGCGGGGTCGTGGTGGCCGACGAAGCAGAGCATCACGCTGCTCTCCACGCGGTGAAAGATCAGGCGGATGTCACGACTGGCGCGAGCTGACCAGAAGTTTTTGTCTTTGATATTTTCTAGCCGATGGCACTGCAGACCAGGGTTGGCTGAGTTCATCTGCAGCTCGAAGGCCGCCACCTTGGCAGCCCTCTGTTCCTCGCCACTCAGGCGATCAAGACTGCCTTGAAAAGTGTCGGCGAGCAGAAACTGCATCAGGCCACCCGATAGACCTTCATGACCTCATCCCCAAGGTGATTAATCACCTTGACGGCAATGCGCCCCGTTGATGGCTTGGCGAAGGGAACAGATGTATCGCTGTTCAGAGAATCCCACGCATCCGCGTCAATTTCAGCCTTGAGGGAGGTTTTGAGGCTCTTGTAGGGATCGTTCTGGCCAAGGAAGTAGGCCTGCCGCACAAAGAAGCTCTCGCCGTTGTAGTCGCTGTCGATGAACCAGCAGGCAATGGTGGCCGGTTCGTCGCTGCGCACCTCACCTGTTGAAGGGTCGAAGACGTCAACCCCATTGATCTTCACCTGGATCTTGTCCTCTGGTGCATCGAGGATGTCGATGTCAGGTTCGCCGAAGATCACGAATAAGTTGCCCTTGCCGGTGTTCTTGAGGTCGGGCTGCATGTGTAGATCGGCATTCATGCGGGCCTTGAGTACCGGAAGAGGGCCAAGATTGTTGAACTCGGTGGACTGGGCTTCGTAGTTGAAGGCGCAGCTGATCAGCACATTGAACCCGGCGTCGGCGCACTCCCGGGCAGCTTCCACCAGGTCGACACGAGAGACAGTTCCGAACTCAGGGCCAATGAAAATGCCAGCTGTTTCCAGGGTGTCATCGGAGTCTCGGTAGGCACCCTTGCCAGCGATGTAGCTGCCAGGCCAACCTTCCAAGGATTCAAAACTAATGCGGTCTTCCTTATGAGCCTGCTGCACTCCGGCGACACGGAGTGTATCGAGGATCATTTGAGCAAAGTCAGTCGCCCCTTCCGACGTGGCTCCTTGTTTATGAGGATCCACCAAGGAATCGTCATGATTAACAATCATCGTGCGATGCGGGCTTAAGCTCTCCACTGTGAATGGACCAGCCACTCGCACCTTTTTGTTATCGCCGTAGGGCTTGTCATAGAGGAATTCGAACTCGGCCTTGGCCGCGATCGACTTGTCGATCTCCTTCTGCAGGGCGATGCGGGCCTGCCACCATTCCGTGTGCAGTGTCTTCGCCGCATCTGGCCACTGGGCCTCAACCTCACGAGGAATTTCCCACTCCTGCCAGGTCTTACCCAGCGAGGTGTTCAGCTCTTGCCGGAACGGCTCCAGCTTCGCCTGCCACTTCTCCCAGATGACATCGATTTCCACGTTGTTGGCGATGGACTTAAGCGTGATGTGCGGCACGCGCTCGTAGACGAAGCCCTGCCGGATGTTCCCCTGCACGGGCTGCGAACTAGGCGCGGTACGGGTGACTTCGGCTTCCTTGCGTTGGCCGTCGCGGGAATCGGCCAGTAGGTAGAACGGATAACGCGCGCCCATGATGCGGGCACGAGCAAGCGCCAACGCAACGCGCGAAGTGTCAATCGTTATCCAGCGGCGGCCCCATTGCTCGGCGACGGTGGCGGTGGTGCCGGAACCGCAGGTCGGGTCGAGCACGAGGTCGCCGGGGTCCGTGGCCATGAGAAGGCAGCGTTGCAACACCTTCGTATTCGTCTGAACGACGTAAGTCTTGTCGCGAGCGTCGAATCCCCACTTGGTATCCTCCCAGACGTTGTTGATGGTATAGACCGGATAGTCGCCAATGAGTCGTAGATACGAAAGCGACTTGTCGCGAGCCAAGATTCGGTCGCACGCGACAAGCCTCTTCAGTCCTGCAAGGGTCGTTTTCCAGTTAGCGCCTAAGCCTGGGTGAAATTCCTTCCCTTCAAAAGTGAAGGGCACTGTGGTGTTCGTTCGGAAACCTTGCGAAGTAAGTGGGCTTGGTCTGTAAGGCCGCCAACCCTGAGGGAGCTCCTTTTCCCCTGCCAAATACTCCGACGGGATTTGTAGACGCTCGCGATGTTCTCCAAGCGCGTATCGGTATTCAGAGCCAGCATCCGTATCGAAGCCTTTATCAACGAAAAGCTGTCGATACTTCACGCGGGTGGTATTTTTAGCAAACCAGCAAAGATAGTCGTTCGAACCAGTAAGCAGGTTCGACGTTTGCGCACTACTCTTCTTTACCGAAATAAGTGATATGAAGTTATCCTCACCGAATACCTCATCCATCACCGACCGGACGCGGTGGACATTTTCATCCCCGATTTGCACGAAGATGGAGCCGGAATCGGTGAGGAGATCGCGGGCTACGGTGAGCCGATCTCGCAGGTAGGTGAGGTAGCTGTGGATGCCATCGCGCCAGGTGTCGCGGAAGGCTTTGACCTGCTCGGGCTCACGGGTGATGTGGTCGGCCTTGCCGTCATTCACATCACGGCTGGTGGTGGACCACTGGAAGTTGCTGTTAAACTTGATGCCGTATGGCGGGTCGAAGTAGATGCACTGCACCTTGCCCCGTAAGCCCTCGCGCTCAGCCAGGGAGGCCATCACCTGCAGCGAATCGCCCAGGATCATCCGGTTCGACCAGTTCTGGTCGTGCTGATAAAACTCAGTCTTGGCCTCCTCCGAAGGCAGCCCATTGAAAGCTGAGAATAGGTCAATCTGCGCGCTTTCCCCTTCACCTTGTTTGCTTCGGCGCTTCAGGTCATCGATCAGCACCTTCGGGTGGATCTTCTCCTGGATGTAGAGCGGTGGAGCGTTCACCACTTGTGGCGATTCATCCAGCAGATCCTTGCCGCGCCAGATCAGCTGTGGGTCTAGATCAGGATTCCGCCGCTCGTAAGCCACCTGAAGCGGTGTTTTCTCCTGGTTTTGCACCATCGTCTGGTACTCAGCCGGTGGGATGTTCCGGCGTGAGGCATCGTCGTGCGAGAAGCTCTCGATCTGCTTCTCGCTGGCTGGCTTCTTAGGCATCTCAGGCAACCTCCACGGCGAGCACGGAATCCAGCACGTGATTTACTTCCTCTTGTACAGCTTCTGACAGCTGATTCTCCATAACCATCGGGTCTCGGAATTCAGCAAAGGCCCAGCGTCCGAACTTGTCTGTGTTGTTGACCCCGGGCACCCAGTAGGTCTCCATTGTGTTCTTTTTTTCTATCGCGTCCTCGCGTTGATAGCCCTTCACTTCGCAAACGAGATTGAGTAGATCATCTTCACCCCGGCCGTCATCCACCACCACAATGAAATCTGGGATGTAGCGCCGCGGCTCTCCAGCGAGCAGATAAGGTACCTCGAAGCCCATCGACTGATTTTTGACCCAGCGACGCACCTTGGGATGGGCATCGAGCACCCTGCAGAACTCTTGCTCCCAGGTGCTGTCACAGATCGCCCAGTTCACATGGCAGCGGCGTGAGTCGGTTTCCCAGCGCAGCGTCTTGGCTGTATTGAAGTTCACGTCCATGGTGCTGCCAGTGGGGTTGTAGGGATCCAGGATGGCTAGTCTTTTCTTGTCTGCTCCGGCACTCACCACAATCGCTGACAGCATGCGCTCACAGGCCATGTCGGCAATCTTGCGGTAAGCCAGCTGGCCGTGATTGGTGCCCGCTTTGCAGACAAGGCATTCGTCCAGCCAGTTGCGTACCACTTTTTTCATCTTCAGGACCAGGTGAGTCCGCGGCACACCTTGACCATCGGGATACTTAGTCATCACCAGATGGGTTGCCAGGTGCAAGATCACTGTTGATTTGCGTAAATCCTTGGTGCGCTCCAAGGTGAGCTGCACCCCTTCACCAATGATCCCCTGATTACTAGTGATGGCAGGGCCAACCAGCGAGGGAGTGAGCTCCAATACATGATCTTCTCCGAATGTTGCAGTTACATCCTCGTCCGGCAGTTCAACTCGGTAGCCGAGAACGTTGGGGAAAGCGATCTCCAGGCGATCTCGATCTGGGCTGATGGCCTTTACTTGAATGGTTTTCGGTGGTGGCTTCGGATTGGCCCTGACCGACTGGGCCGTGAAATCAAACGGGATGCCGAGAATATCGGCATATTCCACGTCATAACGACCGGTGTCTGGATTGAGTTGATAGTTCTGGCGGCGCAGGGCGCGGCCCACAACTTGCTCACAAAGTAGTTGTGTGCTGAAAGCCCGCACGCCGAGCACATGGGTCACGGTGTTGGTGTCCCAGCCCTCAGTGAGCATCGCCACCGAAACCACACAGCGGATGTCGGCCCCGAGCTTGCCCGGCTTACCCACCGTGTTCATCACCTCCCGCAGCAGATCGGCATCACTGAGCTTGGTCCCTGCAGCGCCAGCACCCTCTCGCTGGATGATCTCGCGGCGGAACTGCTCGATCTCTGTCCCCGCCATCTCCCTGAAGTTGGCATCAAGGGCCTCACCGCTCTCAAGCTGTTCGCTGTCGATCAGGAGCGTTCGTGGCCGGGGTAGGGGGCGTTCGTAGTCGTCGTAGTTGGAGAACAGGGGGCAGGCTCCTTTACGAATCTGCTTATCGCCACGCTCATCTTCCACTTCATAGCCCGAGATGTAGTCATAGACCAGCTTCGAGGTGGAGGTGTTGTTGCAGACGATGATGAAGCACGGCGGCACTTCAAAGCCGGCTTCTTGCCACAGCTCAAAGGTCGTCACGTAGTGGCCGTAAAGCGCTTCGATTGCCGTGTTGAGTTCCGTGGGCAGGCTGTCAGGCGCATATTGACCAGACTTGCCCCGGCCCTTTTTGGGCATGCTCTTTTTGATGTTCTTCCACAGCTCCCGGTAGAAGGGCATCTCCTTGCTGATGTTGTCGGCCACCGGCACCCGCGGCAGCTTCACAACTCCGCTTTCGATGGCATCCATCAGCGAGAAGTCGCTGACGGTCCATGGGAACAGCGTGCCTTCGGTGTAGCCGGAGCTGGCCAGGAAGAACGGTGTGGCCGACAAGTCGATCACCCGCTGCTGGCCTTTGCCGATCTTCCGGCTTACGGCCTCGATTCCCGAGATCCACATGCGCGCCGCTTCCCGGTGGCTCTTGGCTTCTGCCTTCTCCTCTGAACTCAGCTGTATCTTGTCGCGCTCCTCATCGCTGATCGGCTTTTCCCGATAGCAATGGTGGGCTTCATCGTTGATCACCAACACCTGCTTCATGCCCATCAGCTCGCTCATCACGCGCTGGAGCATTTGGCCTTCTGTTTCGGTGGTGGCCATCTGCTCACCCCTCCAGCCCTCCATGAACTGGCGCGTGCCCTTGGCTAGATCCAGCAGCTCCCGCTTGCGGAAGGCGTGGTAGTTCGTGATCACGATCCGGGCCTTGCCCAGCTCTCCCACCAGGTCTTGTGGCACCAGCTCCATCCGCCGGAAGTAACTCTCGGTGTCATTTGGCTTCAGCACCCGCAGCCGGTCGCGGATCGTGATGCCTGGCGCCACCACCAGAAAGCCCTTGGTGAAGCGGCTGCTGCCGGGGTGACGGGCCGCGTTGATCGTCTGCCAGGCGATCAGCATCGCCATCACGGTGGTCTTGCCTGCGCCGGTCGCCAGCTTTAGGGCCATCCGGAACAGACCGGGGTTGGCCTCGTCGTTGGCGCTTTCCAGTTTTTCGAGGATATCTTTGCCGCGCTTGCCGATCTCCGGTGCCACCTCCGTCAGCCAGATGGCAGTTTCAGCCGCTTCGATCTGGCAGAAGAACGGACGGATGCCCTGAAACTTGTGGTGGCGCCAGTGTTTCAGCAGTCGTGCCGTCTCCGAAGTCACCTTCCACTGGCTCTCGGGCGACTGGCGCCACTCCTCCACCAGCTTGCGGATCGAGTTGACCTGCTGGGTTACTTCGTATTGCTGATCGTTTTCCGACAGCCCCTGGGCTTCGAACTCCAGAACCCGCTGCTCCTCCTTTCCTCCCCGCTTCTTGGGCTTGGGTATTGGCGTGATTAGCCGCGACTCACGCCGCAACTCCACGACTTGCTGAGTGGGGATGCCGTCCTTATCGAGTTCCCAGTGCCGGCTCGGCTGTTCGTACGGGGAGTTGAGGATCGGATCCTCGAAGAACCGCTCGCTCACTGCCTTTGTCCTTGCCCACTAACGCCCCTGTACTGAGCTGATCTGTTGGTCATCTGCTGCAGGTTTTTGGTAGGCATCTGAGCTTTATCTGTCGCCAGTCTGCTGTGCTTTGCCGCAAATGCCAGCCAACTCGTCACCTCAGAAACGCCGATCAGCACTGGCATTTAATGCAGATCCTGCATTGTTTGAGCCCGATTGATCCGCACCCTTAGCAGCCGCAGGCAAAGCCGTGCTGCCTTGCTATGCGCTGCACCGCGGGGCAGCAGCAGCCATAGCTGCTCGATCAATGGTGGCTGCGCTGCCAGCGGCACCAGAGCATTGGCTTCTAGCCAGCCAGGCCCGAGCAAGTCAGCGCAGATCGGCATCGCCAGCTTGCGGTCCCTAGCCCGCTTCAGCCAGGCAGCAGGCTCCTGGCAGGCCTCTGGCTGCTGCGCCACTCCAAGGCCGTGCCACTCCAGGGCTTGATGCAGCAGCGGCAGCGCACACCGGCGCGGCAGCAACACCTGCTTTGCCTCAGTAGTTGTGGCCACCAGCTGCAAGGCCAGCTGCCCCAGCGGCATGGCGGTTAGCCCGTCCCATTTTGGCGATTGACCTGACTGCAGCTGCTGCTCCAGGCAGAAGGAGCTAATGATTGCGCCATCAAGCAGGCCATGGCTCACCAGCTCAGCCCAATGCTCGGCGCTGCGAAAGCGGGGCGGCACCAGCTGCACGTCCGACATGCCATGCAAAAGGCTTTGGTGCAGCAGGTCCGTACCGAGGCGTATCAGGCCAGCCATCAGCCGGTGCTCCCTGTAGGCAAGCCGCAGGTACCCCAGGCAGGTGTTGTGGCCGTGACGGTAGATAGGTGATCCCCGGTGCGGCAGCAACTGGAACTGCTGCTGCATCAACTGCACGCTGCGGCACACCGTCGATTGATGCATCGCTAGTGCTGCACCTGCCTTGGCCTGGGAACCAGCCAGCTCGAGGAAGTCGAGGATGTGCAGGTCTTCTAAGGGCGTTGGCGGCGCGTAGGAGTTCTCAGCGCGCCGTGGCGTGGAGCGGGCGCTGCTGCTGCAGGAGTGGGCCAAGGGAGGCAGAAGTTGTTGCTGAATGCAGCGTCAGCCCGCAGGACCCTCGCAAGAGTGTTTTTCGTGCGAAATAGTGGAAGCTCTTGTTGCCTCTGCCGCGATGGCGACCCTGCGCTGCCACCTGCTGATCGGCCAGCCAGCCAGCGGCAAAACCACGCTGGCAAAAGCCTTGGCGCCCCTGCTCACTGGACCCGGTGAGGCCCCTGCGCTGCTGCTCTCCACCGATGTGATTCGCGCTGAGGTCTTTGGTGATGCAGCAGTGCAGGGCCCCTGGGTGGATATCCAGCAGCGGCTGCACCAGCGCATTCAAGAGGCCGTGGCCGCTGGCACTCCGGTGATTGTTGATGCCACCCATGCCCGCCGCGCCTGGCGCCTGGCCATCACCCAGGCACTGCCGCTGCCGGCTCCAGTGGAGTGGATCGGCTGGTGGCTCTACACAGACCTGCCCACCTCGCTGGAGTGGAACAACCGGCGCCAGCGGGCCGTACCGGTGCCGGTGATTCAGGAGATGGCAGCTGCTCTTGCTGATCCGCACTTCGGGCCATGCCGGGCGGAGGGTTTTGCGGCGATCTGCGCGGTAGTTCCTACCCATCACGGCGAGCTGACGCCGGTGCTGCAGGCCGAACTTGCCGGGCTTGATAAGCGCATCCGCTCTGCCACCAACCGTGAGCGCAAGCTGCAGCGCCACGGCTACTCGCGGCTGCTGGATCTCGAGCGGCTGCTGTATCTGATCAAACTGCTGAGCAGCTGGCCCGATCTAGCCGCCACCGATCCAGCCAGCACCGAGGCGCTGGAGGAGATTCTCTCGCCTCTGCCAGAGGGAGATCTGGCCGCTCGTGCTGCGGCGTTTCTAGGCCAGTTGCATGGCCAGTGTTTTGCTGATGCCACTGCGATTCGCAGTGATTTGAGCTGGCTGGAAGCCAATGGCTTCTGCAGCGCCGTGCCGGTGTCTGCGCCAATCCAGCTGGCAGAGGTTCCCCAGCGCAAGCGGGGTAATGCTGCTAGTGGTGAAAGCCATGGCGGGCTGCCGCCCATGGGCGATGGGCCGGTATTTATGCGGGTGATGACCCTGCTGCGTCATCTGCTGCAGCAGCCCTTTGATCGGCCGGCGGAGCGCGGCGCCAACCTGCACCAGCACCTGATTGCCGCCACCGAGCTCATCCCTGGTGCCTACCTGAGCGGTGAAACGGCAACGCTGCGTAAGGACCTCGAAAAGATCCTTACCCCCTACGGCTTCCGCAATCGCAATGACAACGTGCGCCACGGCTACTGCCTGGGCACCGCTGTGCTGCCTGCGGCGCGGTTGCAGGAGCTGCACAACGTGCTGCGCCAGAGCGCCGGCCGCCTGGCCGACCCTTCTGCTCAAAACCTCCTGGCCGAGCTTGATGAGCGACTGGGCTGGGCAGGCATCAGCGCCAATGGCTTGGCGCCAGTGCGCAGCTACGCCCGCCATGCGGTGGTCGACACCAAGTTGGTGCGCCGCGATTCGCTGGCAGCACCTAGGCGGGCAGAAGCCATTGAGGCTGCAATCGTTGAGCACAGGCGGGTGCTGCTTGAGCGCTACCCAGGAGTGGGCAGCTTTGCCGATAGCCCCGATGGCGCGCTGAGGGTGTGGCCGCTGCAGCTGATCTTCCACAACGTCGGCTGGTATCTCCTCTACGAGGAAGATCAAGTGGGCCATGAGCAGGGACTGATCCGCAGCGAGCGGCTAGACCGTCTCGCCCTGCGCACCAGCGATGGTGGCGTGCGCCGCAGCAACGAGGAACATTCCGCCGCCCTGGCAAGGCTCGAGCGCTTGCTGCACCACAGCGGCGGCATCTATTTCGGTGCTGATCTGGAGCAGCAGCTGGCGATTGCCAGCCCGTCGGCCCAGCGCCGTAGCCAGGCGCTCACCACCCTGCGCTTCTGCTGCGCCCCCTGGGCGTTTGCCTTCATT
Source organism: Cyanobium sp. WKJ7-Wakatipu (assembly GCF_024345355.1). Classification (NCBI taxonomy): domain Bacteria; kingdom Bacillati; phylum Cyanobacteriota; class Cyanophyceae; order Synechococcales; family Prochlorococcaceae; genus Cyanobium; species Cyanobium sp. WKJ7-Wakatipu. The sequence goes on along the minus strand of NZ_JAGQAY010000029.1, from coordinate 15,169 downwards.
CGCGAGGGGCTGCAGCGCTACCCGATCGAGCACACCCGCTTCTCCAACCCGCTGCCTGGCGATAGCTGGTGGCACCATCCAAAGGCGCCGCATGTGCTCGAACCTGGCCGCTCCAGCGACAGCCACCCCTACCCGGTGGAACTGGATCTGCCCAGCTGGACCGTGGCGGCCGACATCGATCTGCGCAGCTGGTTATTTGCCTTTGGCGGCGGCATCCGTATCGAAAGCCCTGATGTTCTCCGGCAGGAGCTGGTGCAGCGCTGCCACGACGCTATGGCGGCCAATGTTGGGCAGCCCACACCACCCCAGCCCCCAAGGATCGCAGTGACAGACGGCTTTGTGAATCGCCTCCGCAGGACATAGCTCCCGGTTAGTTGATACCAATTCATGCGGATCTGGCATGGCTATAGCGAAGCAGGAAAATCTCCACTTTCCGTGATATCGTTTAATGATGCACAAGCTATTCGTTGAGCAGCATCAGCCCATCACTGGTTCTGCCCTCAGCGGGTTTGCAGTCATCACCCTGCTTCGCACATCATGAAGAAGTTTGAGTACAAGCACATCAGGCTTGATTACAAAGGTAGAGGGATCACTCAGGAAATCAACCTGCTGGATATCGACGGACAGCGGGTGAAGGGATGGGGGAGCTCCACCAACGTTCCAACTCTGCCTGAGATGTTTTCTGCGCTTGGCCAGGACGGCTGGGAGCTTGTGAGTCATGTTGTCAATCAGGACAACACACCCAATGGTGTGACGTTCCACTATTACAACCTCAAGCGAGAAATCGTGCAGCCATGAGTGATCCGGCTAAGAGACCCGACAGTTTCGAAAAGCTGCTCAAGGAGGGATCTGACCGCTCACGGGCTCAGGACACCAAACAGGCCTCCGGCGGGTTGGCTCTCTGGATCGGAATTTCCTTCCTTGTGTCGTTGGTATTTCCGCTGTTCTGGCTTGTTTTTGCGGCGTTGCTCCTGGCTGCTTTGGTGTCAGGGGCGAGGGAGTGGATGGGCTAAGAGCGGCCGGTTTCAAAGCATCCCTATTGGGACGAGTTGTTGGCTGAGAGCCTCCAATCCCCGGTGTTAACTACCTAGGCGGGCGCGTACCTAATTGTCTTCGTGCACCAAGAAGCGATTGCTGCCAATCGCAGCCATGACATCGCTGCCACTGGTCTGCAGTTTCAGTAGCGCCGCAGGCCGGATTAATCAGCAAGGATGAGCTAGAGCAAGCTCAAGGACTGATCTCCAGCTGGTGCGGGGTTTCGAGCACAACAGGTTGGTTGTCCCACAGATGCTGAAGAGCCATCACTTTCAAGAGTCGGCCGCGAAGATCGTTGAGCACAGAGAACACCGCGATCTGATCCAACAGCGCACGCTGAATCAAAAGATCAAAAGACTGCCGGTCTGCGCTCAACAGTCGAATGCGCACGCGATCGCCGTCAGACTGGATGTCATTGACCCACCCCTCAACCAGGTTGACGCGATCTGTGGCTGGGCAATGGAGCTTGATTTCTGATGCTTGATTGCTCAGGCATGAGCTGAAGGCCTTGCCCTCTGCCACTTGTCTGGCAAAGAGTCGATAGTCGGGTGCTGCGCCAGGCCCGAAATTGGCCGCGGACTTTCCACGGACAGAGGGCGGAGCGTTTAGCAGGGCCCGCTGCAGCGGATCACGATCAAGATCCGAAAGACTGGGGGAGAGAGCCACAATCGACTGAGGAAGCGGCGGGCTGCTGGCCAGGATCTTTAGGCCAGGGTTGAGCTTTTCAAAACGCAGTGGGTTGCCAGCCATAGCCCCCACATCAGCGCTACCACTGCGGACTTGGTCGGCAATTTCAGCAGTCGATAGATTTAATGTGATGCGAGCGCTCCGGCCACGCAACATGCTCATCGGTACGTAGTACTTGGTGGCAGAGAAGAAATCACCAAGTGCCAAATGAGTTGCTGCGTTGATGTCCTGTAGATCGCGCAGCGGTGAGTTCTGACGTGTAAACAGGATGGCGCGATACTCGGGGTCCTGGGGAAACATGCGACCGATCGGGCGATACCCCGCCTGAACAGCCTCCATCGACACCACTGGTGAGAAGCCGAGCAATACATCCCAGCGCCGCGCTCTGAGATGGGCGACGGCCTCCGGATAGGAGCGTGCCCCCTCAATCCGAACATCGATCTTCTCGCCACGTAGAGCACGGAGGAATTGTGCTGGACGTAGACGGCTCTCCAGATGTTGTTCCAGAGGCAGGTAGCGCTCCAGTCGCCGGTCGGGCGTGCCGATCACAACTGTGCGCTGATCCACGTGGGGGGAGCCCAGATAGTCAAAAAGCCAGAGACACCCTCCCGAAACCGCTGCTATGGCAACCCAAAAAGGGAACGACCAGCGGCTGCGGCCCAGGGCGATGGCACGAAAGAGCTGTCGTCGTCTGCGTTCCAGGCCCGCCCGCAGCCTGGCAATGGCATCCAGCTGATCACCGCCAACCACCTGCAGCACCTGCTCCATGGTGTTGAGGTAAGGAAGCAGCAGTGCGGCCCTGATGAATAGGGGATCAGAACCGTCGTTGTGGGCAACGCGATTGCGCAGTTCCCGCAGGCTGTCGATCTGCCAGCGACTGATGCCAGGAAGTCGCGGCCGGAAGGTGCGATACCAATAGCAGTCGGAGCCGATCAGCTTGAGCAGCAGAGCCAGGTCCAGCGCTGGGGGTTCTGTTGCGCATTGGCCTTCCCCTTCCAGATCTGGTGGCGCTGGCAGCATGCGCTGCACCCGAGGGTGATTGAACCAGTGAGGGCCTTCCTTCTCCTCAAGCACTTGCACCACGAAGGGACGTAGCCCATCGCGCAGAGCGTCAAGAGCCTGGATCAGGGTGAGCGTCAGCCATTCCTGCTGCGGCAGCCCATCCAGTTCAGACACAGCCTTGAACCACCCGGAGCATCGTTGCCCTGCAAGAAGGACATGCTGTCACAGGCAGTCTGCTCGCGCTGGCCTGGCTGAATCACCCCTCGTTTGTAGGTGGACTCGCTTGCCCGCAACAGCAACAGGCAGATGATTGATCACTCCTCGTCATCGCTACCGCCCACGGGCACTAGGCGGATCTGCTTCTTTCCGAGCTTGATTTCGAACTCATCGCCGGGAAGTAGGTCGAGCACGGCGGTGTAGGCCTTGCCCACCAGTAGGTTGCCGTTCCCCTGAACAGTTGCGACATAGCTAAGGCTGCGTCCACCTTTGCCCCGGCCGGCGTTATTGGCGCCGAGGCTCACACCCTTAGCGCCCAGCAAGGCCTCATAGAACGCAGTGAAGTTGAGGCGTTCGCTGCCGTCTTTCTTGTTGCTCACATAGCCGCACTCACGCACGAGCTCTGACTTGGAGACATCGCCCAGTTCCTTGACCTTGGCGAGCAGTTCAGGACCGGTAAACATAAGTGAAAAACAATATCCCCTCTAGGAAGATACCAGCCAGATCACCACTGTCCAGTCCTGATGTGTTTGATGCGTACAGGCCGCTCCACGGGATCAATCGATTGCTCTAAGCCGCGCCTTCTCTGCTGAAACCATTGAGGGGTATTTGTTTGCCCAGATTTGGACAGCTGGATTGGCAACTACGTAGGCATCCCAGCTGCAGCTATAGGTTTTGAGTGTACGGGCGCAGTCCAGTGACGCAATGCGTGCCTTCTCGGCTGACTCTGCTTTGATCTGATCAATTCGCCCCTGGAGATCCTTGTTGACCTCCCCGATGCTCAGCCCTGTCATACCCATCATTTCCATCATGAACTGATTGGCTGGGACATTGTTCTTGAAGCCAACTGCCGTCGCCTGAATATTGCCGGCTTCATCGACGTAGTTGATCGAGAAGGTGTAGTCGTGTTTTTTGGCAGCAAAGCCGATCAGGCCTGGTATGCCAAAGAGCACAACGCCAGCAACGCCCATGCCCACATCAGTCTTGCTTCCTGAGCCACCCTGCGACCAAGAGAGAACCTGCTCTTTCTTGATGACAAGTCCAGGGGTACCGATCTGACCATTGGCCAGGGTGACGGTGCATTCCGAGCCGCCGGTGCAGAGGGCTTGATATACCGCGGCCACACCAGGCGTAGCCGAGAGTCCGATTGCTGCTGCTGCAGCAGTGCTGGCCGCAAGTCGATAGATGGAGGAGTGCATGATCAGCAGCTGAATGACTCCCATCTAGAACCTCAAGTGCCGCAAAATGCTGATAACTGCTGAATCAATGCCAACACCGCATAGGCATAACGTTTTATATACAGATGATTCCATTTGGGTTGGCACTTTGGATCGCTGCTTATCGCAGAGAAGCGCAGGCTTCCCCATCGCCATTGCCATCGAGATAGCTGTGCCCCTGGCGCAGCAGCTCCTGGGCTTTGGCATAGGAGCTGCTTTCGCTGCAGCGGTAACGGCGGCCGCCTGGGGTTGTGCCATCAGGGATTACCGCTGAGCGGCGAGCGCGGCGGAAGTCCCACGGCCGGGTGATGCCGCCCGGCACCTGCCAGACCCCGTACCGGCGCCGGCCGGCACGGTATTCCGCGTCCAGGTATTCCTTGGCATCGCAGCCGCTCAGGTACTGGCGGTAGGCAAAGGCCTGGCCGTCTTCCACCAGCGCCAGGTTTATGTTCACGCCGCTGAAAACCTCGGCAACTGAGCGGCCGTAGCGATCGGTGGTTTTGATGTTGAGGCTTACTTCCCTGCCGATCGGTAGGCGCTGCTGCAAATACGTGCGGGCCTGCTGGCCGTATGGGCTTTGGGCCGTCTCGGGGGCATCGATGCAGGCCAGCCGCACGGTGAGGGCCTTGCCCGCCTGACGCACGCGGATGGTGTCTCCATCTCCGATGGAGAGCACGGTGGCCTTGACGCCCTGAGCGACTACTCCAGCTGGCCAGGCGAAGACCGCCAATGCCACCACACCCAGCAGAAACTTTCTAGCCATTGCCGGAGTTTGCACCGGCAGCCTTTTCATGCTGTTCCTGCATGACTTAGTTGCAGCTGGCTGATCCGAGCCAATCTGTATCTATGCCTCAAAAGATGCTGGGCCGCAATCCTCTGCTGCTTGCCTGCGCGATTGCAGCTTTGGCGGCAGGAAGTGCTCTAGCCCAGCAGCCAGTGCAACCTCTGCCCAAGGTTGGAGACTGCCCGCTTGGTTACTACAGCTCAGGCGGCTACTGCGTGCCCAGCTCTGGTGGTAACTCCCGCGGCGCCATTGAGAAAAGTGGTGCTGGCTGCCCGCTGGGTTTCTATTCCTCTGGCAACTACTGCCTCAGCAGCCCTAGTAACGAGCGGGAAGCGATCCAGAAGAGCGGCAAGGGATGCCCGCTGGGTTGGTATTCATCAGGCGGCTACTGCGTCAAAAGCCGTTGAAATCTGTCCTGCCAGCAGTTCTATGTTGCAGATCTTGCTGAGCTGCCGTGCCCCAGAGCGAGCTACTGCGGTTTCTGGCCCAGGTGAAGGCTGATCCAGCCCTGCGGCAAATGATGGCTGATGCCCTCACCGCTGATGAGGTGTCGCTGCTGGCCCAAGAGCGGGGCTTTCTGGTCTCTGGCAGCGACATCCTGCGCTTCCATGGCCAGTCGGCTTCTGGGATCCGCATCAGCCGGATCGACCACCCTGGCGAATATCCCGGCCGCTACTACTGAGCGCGCTTTAGCCCGCAATCTGCACATACAAAACAAAAACCCTGAGGTTTGCCCCGGGGGTCGTCGTGTCCTCACACGCTGGAGCGTGGAATGGGCTTGCGAAGCTGCTGACGTTGGAACCTGGGGCCATGCATTCCAGGTGTGGGGCGGATGGTCCTCCTGAGGGCACCTGTAGCGGTGCGGCTGGAGTGTCGATCAGTCAGGCGCACAAGGTGAGCGGCACTGGGGAATGCTGCTCTCTTGCCCGGCTGAACGACCCGCCTACGGATAGATAAAGACTGTTGGAGCAGGAGCCTGTAGTCAGCGTGCTTCTTGAACCTGGCGGGGTGGCGTGTCGTCCATGTTGGGCGCCTCCTGGGTTGATGAACACAGCATCGCTGCGCTAGCTGCTCAGCACAATCAGCTTTTAAACGCATTGCATCTGGCTGCAGATCGGAGCAAGGTGGGATTGCTTTGTGGCCTGCAGCAGCTCAGGCCCTGCGAAATGGTGGCGGCGTCCACTGCGGCTCGCAGACCTGCCAGCCCGATCTGCGCTTCTGGGCCCAGAGCTTGATCGCCTCATCTCGCATCAGCTCCCTGCGATGTTTGAGCAGCGGTGGCTCCCCGCCGGGCATCACCTCTCCAAAAGTCACTTCCAGGCTCTGACTCCAACGGTCGTAGCGCTGCGGCTGGAAATGGAGCACCTGACGGCCATCGCTGATCCAGCACTCCCGAGGGGAGAGGGGCGGGCGATTCTTGTCTCCGACGTTCATCAAGAGCTGCTCAGGCCACCTCCGGCGCCCAGCCCTGCTGGCGGCTCATGTCATCAGTCCAGCCCTGGCAGCGGCTGGTGAGGTGCTCGCCATGGGCGATTAGCCCCTGATGCAGCTGACAGGTGAGCACCGGGATGCAGTTCACCCCGGCGTGATGCCGAAACCAGTCGCAGGTCATGCAGACCTTCCGGCTGCGGCTCTTCTGCAGGGCTCTCTCATCGAGGTAGGACCACTCCTCGATCGGGATTTCAAGCTTGGCGGCCAGAGCCGCGGGTCGGGGGAGAGGGGCACCCATGAATCATTGCCAATGCGTACGCATGTACTAGCACGGTTGCCCCTGTCGCGTCCCGCCTGATCGGCTCAGCCGTGGTGGATAGCGGCTGTTTCTGGCTGGGCCTGGTGCTGAACCAGAAACGTCTCGATCCAGTCATGGTGCCGCCGCTGACAAATCCGATCAGCGATCGAGGGGGCCTCTTCCGGCACCTGAAAGCGCTTGCGAAAGGCCTTAGTGAACCCCTCCAGAGCAGGGCGGGGCAATCCCCGAACGGTGGCGAGGATCTGCTGGATGGTGCCTGGATCGAGCGGGTCAAGGCTTGGATCTTTCTCTTGCTGCGCAGGTGATTGGGGCTGCTGCCGGGAAGCCGCTTCTGCTGGCCTGCTTCTGGTGTTGGCGTTGGGGGCCGCAGTGCCTGAACTGGTGACCTCCCTTTGCTGCTTGTCGTAGAGCGCCAAACCAAACGGATTGCCAAAGGTCATCAGCGCCCGTTTCATCGCATCGGTCTCGGCCTCCTTGATGGCGGACTCATGGGCCTGGCCCAGGTCCACGTCGATGCCATGGCCGGCGCCAGTGCCCTCACGAACCAGTGGCGTCATGCCTCCGGCTGTGACGGTGATGCGTACGCGGGCGGTGTAGGTGACGCCCCAGCCGGGTTTCTGATCTCTGCCGATGGTTCGTTCTGCCTGGGCAACACAGCGGACGACGATGGTTTGACGCTGCCAGCCATCGAAACCAAAGATGCGGTTCGCTTCCGCGATTACCTGCCAACCCTCCAGATAGCTCACGCGGCTGCGGCCCTGCTCCCTCTGGCGGACGTTGGCCCGATCCAGTGGAGCGGCCAGGGCGCTGATCTGCTCCCTGCTGAAACCTCCAGCAGAGCTGCGTGTGTCTTGCGGGGCGACGGAAGTGCTGGCGTCAGATCGACGCAACAACGCCAGAGCGGAAGGCTGCGGGCCAGCGCTCTGGCTGGAGCTGGCTGTTGGACGCTCAAGGGTGGTAGTGGTCATGGGCTTTGGGCGCGTGGGACGCCGGTGATGGGAACTGGTCGTGAACAAAGGAAGGGGCCCGCCAGTGCAGCGGGCCATGCGCGGGGGGCTCTGCCCCCTCCGGTCAGTGGATGCGCCAGGAGCGGCGGGAGAGCAGCTGAGCGCCGGTGATCTGGCGGCCGGCCTTGAGTGCCTCTTTGATTGCGTTTTTGTCTGGCTTGCTTGTGGTGGAGAAGGTGAGCCACTCGGCATCGAGGGCCTGCTCGTCGTCGATCACGACAGCTGAGGATTTGCGGCTTGAGAGCTCGTGATCAGGGAAGGAGAAGCGCGTAGCCGCTGGCTGCAGCTGGGTCAGGACAAAGATCAGCGATTCCTCCAGGGCATCAGCCCGGCCGGCATCGCTACGGGCCAGATCGGCGAGCCGCTTGGCCTGCTGCTGGCGGTAGGCGGCCTGACCGCGCAGGTGCTCGATTACCCAGCAGGTGGCATCTGCTTTGGCCGCCAGTGCCGCCTTATTGCCCTCTTCTGCAAGTAGGGCTGCCTCCAGCTCGGCGAGGGCCAGTGCCCGCTGCTCGGGATCATCAGCTTCCAGCTGCTCGGCCAGCTGCCCGATGGCGGTGGTGAGCTCCTGGGCCTCGCTGCCCAGCTGCCAGAGGGAACCGGATCGCTCTAGGGAGCAGGCAGGGCCTGCCGTGGAAGGAGGCGCTAGCGGTGTGACGGCAGCGGCGGGGATGGGAGTGAGAACAGCCATGGCAGGAATGAGGAGAAAGGGGAATAGGGGAAGAGGGGGCAATGCCCAGGAATCAAGGGAGGCTGGGGGCGTGGCTGATCTGCACCACAGAGAGCGGCACTGGCGCATGGGCTGCCAAGCGGCGGGCTTCTCTCACCAGCGAGGCGGTGCCAGCGCCACCGGGGAACGCCACCACCAGCACCGAGACCGGTGCAGCAGCGGAGCTGAGGGCATCGGCCCGGCTAATCGCCAGCTCGAGTAGCTCCCGATTGCGGATTGGCCCGGCAGCGCGGCCATGACGGCGCCAATCGGCGGGGAGCACCTCAACCGACCAGCCCAGCTGATGGGCGGCGCGACCGATGGTGCGATCAGCGCCGCGGGCCCCGCCATGGAGCAGCCCATGCACGAGCTGGCCGCTGGTGCGGGCCAGAAGGACAGCGGCGATCTGCGCGGGCAACCAAAGCAGATCGCGGCCACCGCCGGCCACGATCACAAGCGAGTGGGATGGGGCTATTGCAGGGCTAGATGAGAGATAAAGATCCATGAATCAGCTGCCAGAGGTGACAACTGACCGGGGCAACACACCGCAAATAAAAGAGCGTCTGTGATGGCGAGATCAGGGAATTGGATTACCGCAGGCGATGGGCTTGGGGCCTTTGGCGCAGCCCTTATTTTAGCAGTACAAGTGCACTTATGGGCTGGCAGAACCGCTGCAGGGCAATGGATCTATGCAAAGCCTGGCCATGATCGGAGGGATCTGCAATTGATAAGCAGCCCCACCAGATTCAGCTCTGAATAGCCAACCGGCCGCGCAGCCGCGCGAGGAAACTTGGAACCTTCCCCTTCCCCATCAACGCGGGCGAATGCCCGGCCACCGCAGCCGCGGGAGAGCGGCCATGCCCACCACCCCCACATCGCCGGCCCCAGAGCGGAGGGCGGCGGCGGCTGGCCGATGCAGGCCACGGCCCAGCCGTGGCACGCTGAAGGACGGCCGCTGCCGGCCGTAGCCCTGCTGCGATTGCTCAGGTCGCACGCGCAAAGGCGAGTAGGGAGCTGAAGTTGCCTCGGTCGGCCTGCTGGAGAGCGGCGATGTATTGCTGGCGCAGGCCTGAGGTATCGACCAGGGAGCTGCTGCCTCCCCAGGAGAAGCGAGGTGCCCCTAGCTGCTCGATCAAGACATCAGCGATCAGGCGCGCATGGCGGCCGTTGCCATTGGGGAAGGGGTGGATGGAAACCAGTCGGTGATGGAAACGGATGGCGATTAGATCCACCGGATCCACCTGGTGCTCCACCTGAAAGGCGATGTCGGCAAGCAATGCCGGCACCTGCATGCGGATCTGGCGCCAGTCGGCACCGATGCTCTTGTCGCTGCTGCGGTACTGACCGGCCCAACGCCAGCTCTGGCCAAACATTTCGCGATGCAGACGCCGCAGCCAGCTCTCTTCCAGCGGCCGGGGCCGACGCTGGCGTGACAGCCAGAGCAGGGCGGCCTCGATGTTTTGTTGCTCCCATTCGTTGAGCTGGCTGCGATTCACCAGATGAGAGGGCAGCAGTCCTTCCAGCTCCTCGCCATCCAGCGATGTCGCCCCGGCCGGAAGGCCGTCGTTCAATCCCACAGCCGGGTGCCGCTGGTGCGCAGGATCTCCTCGGCCATGGCTTCGATCCGCTCCTTAGTACCGGCCGAAGGCGATCCAATCGGCTGTGCCTCCAGCGCCATGGTGCGACCGGCTCGCTGCTGCCACTGCTGAGCTAACCGCAGGGCCTGCCTCCACCGCATGTCCCGCAGCGGCCGCCTCGGCACCAGGGCGTACTGAAGATCGCAGTCGAGGGCCTCGGCGACCCGCCGCAGGGTGCCGAGCGTGATGGCGTCAATTGCTTCGGCATGCTCCAGCTTTCGCACCCCGGAAGCCGTGATCTCCAGGCGGTCTGCCAGCACGGCGGAGGTCATTCCCAAGGCTTCACGGATGGCCCGCAGCCAGCCCGCTGGCGGGCGTGGCGGCAGAGGATGACTGGCGGTGCCTTGAAGCACCGCATCCATCTGGGCGAGCCGCAGCTCCTTGGGATTCATGGCGGATGGGAGCGATCAGTCCCGCTTGGGGCCTTCGTAAGCAACTTATCACTCCTGCTGGAAGCCGGCTAGAGAGAGCGCTGGGTTGCCTTCACGTCTGCCTTAGGGAGTTATCGCTCTCCCAATAGGTTCCCTTCGGCTCCTGTGGCCTGGCCGCAGAGCTGCTCAGCCCCAGGGAAACTCGAACAACTCCGCTAGCCGCACACCCTGCTGAACGTTGTGGATCGCAGTTGGGACGTTCATCGGCCAAGACGTGTCGCGGCCCGCTCGAAAGCGTCATCAACAACGTCATCACCACACCACTTGCTGTAGGCAGCAAGGTGAGTTTCGACGCTGTGCCCCATGGCTGCTGCCGCGACTTTCGGCGGCAATTCGCAGATCAGGTGGGCTCGATGGGCGTAGCCATGCCGGGCGGAATAGAGGACCAGTTTCTCTCCTTCTGCCTCGTACTGCTGGCGAAGCTCCTGCCAGCGACGGCGCCTACGCATGTACAGGCCCATATCCTCGGCGCCAAAGCCCGGGCGCATCGGCGGTAGGGGCTGGGCCTTGAACTGCTCCAACAGGTTCCAGGCTTCTGCCCAGTCATCGCAGGGCAGCAGCCGCAGCGGCCTCGGTTTTGTCTCTCCCCTGCTGGTGTTCTTGCGGTAGTTGCACCACAAGCGGCCGCCGCGCAGCTGAAGGTGTTGCAGCTCCTCCGGTCTCAGCCCGTAGGCCGCCAGCAACTGGAACGAGAAGCGCCAGCGGGCATCCGGGATGGCCTCCACCAACTCCAGGATGTGGCTCACCTCGATCGGAGTAGTGATCGTCTTCCCTTCCCGCTTGCGGCCTACAAAAGGGTCGAGATCTAGAGGTGGAGCCCACTCCACAGGCAGAGCGCCGTTATCGACTCCCCATCGCAGCAGCGCGGCGGCCTGCTGCACCTGCATCTGCCGGCCACGGGAGCCAGGTTGATCAGACCACCGCGCCGTGACGGCTTCCAGCAGTTCCCGGGGATTGGTGGGCGGTTTCTTGCTGGCGAGGATGGCCAGCAGTTCTGCCATCCGGCGCCGATACACGGCCTCCCAGGTCCGCGGTTTGATGGCGCCGCTGCTCAGCTTTCGGGCTTTGAATCGCTCAACCAGCTCAGGCCAATCAATAGGGCCGGCCGCTTGCTCAGCTGTTGGTTCAGCTGCTGGCTCATCGCTGGCCAGTGCAGCCGCAATGGCCCGGTCAAGTGGTATCCCGTCGATGTGGGCAGAGTGGATCGCCAGAACCGTCTCTCGGATGACATCGGCCTGGTCATGCGCCCATTCGATGGGCAGCAGAACCTGATGCCGACCGCCGGCTGCATCGACCGTGAGGCGCGTACGGCCCCGCAGATCGGAAACGCGCCAGCCGCTGCTCGTGCCTCGCTGGGCAAGGGAGAGGCGCAAGCCGGAGCGCAGCACCGAAATCCAGGTGTCAGAGGCTCTAGAACCCCCCCATGTGAGCAAATATGTGAGCAAATCGACCCCCATAGGTTGGCACGGCCAGGCTTGCACTGCCATCCCATTGCACGCCAAACGGCTGTTGCAGCAGTGCTTTTTGGCCTAGACTCCAGTCCTTGCAATCGATCTCTCAGGCCTGCAAAAGAGAGTTTTGGGAGCACTAGGTCGCAGGTTCGAATCCTGTCGCCCCGATTGACAAAACCCCTGCAGCCCAAGGCTTTCCAGCCTTGGGACAGGTTAAGAACAGGTCGAGGCAGTCCGCCCTGTGTGATGAATGTGTGATGAGGACTTTTGGGGCGGGTGTCGCTCATCCCCCTATTGACGAGGCTTTTGGCCTTCTGTAAGGTCCTGATAAGCAGAGCTGATTCCACCCGAATCGACCTAGCGACTGATCTCCATCAGACCCCCAGAGAGATCAGCCAACAAATCCCTATGGCGGTGCAGCCAGTGGGGTGCCTGACAGGGGATTAGGTAACGCCGACGCATCCATCACTTGGCTTCTGATCAGGGCCCGGGGCGAAAACGACTTTGATCAAGCGGGTGGGTATTGGCAGGCGGTGGGAGCTAGGGAGCCCTGCGCTAGCTGCTTGACCCCCAAGGGGCATGACCGATTTCAAGTACAAAGGCGTTCTCGTCACCGAGAACTGGCCTGCTTCTGTGCGGATGCGCGGAGCAGATAGGCCGTCTTATGAGCGTTGGACTGCCACCTTCAATGATCTGACCACGCTGAATGCGAACAGCAAGCGGGAGATCAAGGCTGTCATCACAGCCACCCTTCAGCAGGTGGCAGCGTGATGAGCATCCAAGCCACTTGGCTTCCAACCGTGGAAGCTTCTTCTGAGCTATCCGTTAGCAAGAGCCATCTGTTTCTGCTTAAGCAGCGCGGTGATCTGATTGCAGGCCGTCATTACTACAAAGCGACAGGGCGGAAGTTGCTTTGGTGCGTTGATGCAATTCGCGCATCACAGATCGAGCGGAGCATTGCTGCCAGGCAGCAGAAGAACCCGCCGGAGACCTACCGGATCGGAAGCGCTGCAGAAACCACCCTGATCGCCCAAATCATCGAGCTTGAAGCCGAGGCTCTGGAGGTGATCAAGTGATGGCCCTCTCCCTCTCGGCCCTGGAAGCCCGCGTTCGCCGCCGGCTGGCCTGCAACAACGAAAGGCTGTGCATCCCACGTAGCCAGGGTGACTGGAATGACCTGGGCATCCATGTGGTTGACGCCAACAACGTGGTGATTGCCAGCGGTTGCACCATCGAGGGCCTGGCCACCGAGCTGGAGGTGGCTGAGTGATGCGTGACTTACAAGGTTTTACTCTCATAGGCCACCCTTGGGAGCATGAGGTCCCCAGTAGCGGGGTAATGCCGGGTGCTGCTGATGGCTGGGGAGTGGCTGGCCGCTTCGTGGTTCTGTTCCATACCACCACCGAGACAAACGCGAACTCGATACTGCGCGATGGCTTCACGCCATCGCCCGCCATTGAGGTAGGGGGCTTTGCCGCGCTGGGCGGGCCTGGTGGCCGGCAGATGCCTCCGGGCATCTGGGCATCCATCAGGCCAACAGTCCCCAACGACAGCGACGTTTGGATGCCCGACGTTGCTAACCATCCATGGGCCGTGCTGCAGATAGTGGCGCCCATGACGGTGCTGTCAGAGCGGTGCGTCATCGAGCACACCTGGACGGTGGCGCAGTTCTGCCTGCGGCCCGATGACGTACTGGGGGTGACACTGCTGCTGCCATCGCAGATGCCCCTGCTGATTCACCCTGAAACGGTGAAAAATATGGCCTCTTACCGGAGGGACTACCACCACCCGAGCCCGTACCTGGACGCGATCGACGAGGCCGCAGCGAGCAACCCGAACCGGAAGTGGGCGGCATGACTGAAACCATCGCCGCGCCAGTAACCAACCGCCAGAAAACCTGGCTGATGCTCAGAGGTGTGACATCACATGCCGATCTTCAGGCACTGTCTGATGAAACCCTATGGGAGTGGCATTACGACAGACCCGACGTCTTCACCGCCGCCTGTATCCGCAAGTTGCGCAAGTGGCAGGCGCAGCAGGAGGTGACATGACTTTCGCTGAACTGCCACGAATGGGCAGTGGCAGGGTCAGTGAAGCCAGGCGCCAACACTTCCACGCCCAGGTGCAGGAAGTTGTGGTTTGGATGCGCCAATACGTTCGCCGCCTTGGCTTTGCCCCTGTCGCTCGCTCCTGGCTTTATGCCCTGGAATCTGAGGGCAAAATTACGAAAGGTGATTTCACCTGGGCCAGCAAATGGCTCGCTGATCGCCGCAAGGAGGGTCTCATCCCGTTTGAGCTGGTGGGGGCTGACACCACACGGCAGCTAACCGGCCACGACAACTTTGACGAAGAGGCCACACCACGCGAATACATCAACCGCCAACTCCGGGATTCGCTGGAGCAGGCGGCGATGTACTGGCCCAGCAGCTACTGGAAACACCAGACCAACTACCCAATCCTGTGGAGCGAAAAGAAAGACGTGCTCAAGCTGTTCAAGCCAGAGCTACCCGATGCCATCCGCCGCTTTGCCGGTAAAGGGCAGGCCGATGTAAACAGCCGGTTGGCAGTGGTTCAGGAATGCCAGTGGGCACAGGAGAACGATCTGCAGCCCGTGATCCTTTACGTCGGGGACCATGACCCCAGCGGAATCAAAATCAGTGATGGCATCGCCGGCAACCTGCGCCAGATCGCGAAGGTCGAAGACTGGGAGTGTGGGCTAGATGAAATGGAGAGCGATGGACGCATCGTTCGCTTCGGTCTCAATGCCGACTTCATCAACAATGCCCGCCTGCTGTGGATTGATGGGCTGGAAACCGCACGGGATGAAGCTAAGGGCACTAACGACCTGGCCAACCCGCGCCATCCCGATCACGGTAAGGACTATGTGCAGAGCTATCTGCTGGAGTTCGGACCACGCAAATGCGAAAGCAATGCACTGATCGCAAACCCAACTGCCGCCAGGGCGCTGATCCGCGATGAGCTGTGGCGGTGGCTGAGCTATGCCGGCCACAAGCAATGGGAAGCGGAAAACCACGATGCCAGCAAAGAAGCCGCCGCTGCCGCTGAGGGCATCAAGCGGATGCTGGCAATGTTCGATTCAGCCGGGGTGCTCTACAACCCAGGGCTGATTCAAAGTCTGGCACAGGCGAGCTTGCCTGGGCTGCCAGCATGAGTTGAGGTCGGCGGAATTGCCTCCTCCCTGTGCCCGAAAGCCATTCAGCCGCAACAGATCTCGATCTTATC
>NZ_JAGQAY010000028.1:0-32059 GCF_024345355.1 Cyanobium sp. WKJ7-Wakatipu | reverse complement strand
GTTGGAACTCAGGCAGCGAGAGGCCTTTCTGAAACTGGACGGCACTGCGCGACATGGGCTAACTGGTATATGCGTACCAGTCTATGCGACCAGTTCGCCCTGTGCGGAGTGAGCTGGGTAATCACGTACGTCTATGCGATCGAAGACTCTGACTTTGATCACTACGTTTCCGATGAGTACCGCCAGCGCTGTGAGCGGTTCTGCTTTCGCCGGTATCGGATCGTCAAAGAAACAGCCCGGCTGCTGTTTGTTGACCACCGCAACTACGAAATGGTCGATCGTGATGGGGTGGTTGAACCCCGTGATGGTCGGATGTATCGCGGCGGGCTTAGCGGTAGCTACCGCCAGCTAAGGAAGTCGAGCTGGTCGATGCCCGACGACTACGACTTCCTTACGGCTAGCCGTTGGGTAAAGCTGGGCCGAAGAGAAACGCGGATTTACCTGAGCCTCGCCGCAGCCGCGGCTGAACACGCTGCCAAGCGTGCGCAATTCGTCGATAGCTGGAGCCAGGTTGAGGTTTTTGCTGAGTGGGCGCAAACCCTCGAGCTGCATACCTATGAGGGTGAGCTGCACAGCATGAGCCGGGCGGAGCTGCAGGGGTTTTATCGCCGTGCGGTGCTCAAGGCCCACCCTGACCATGGCGGCACCACAGAACAGTTCCAGGCGGTGCAAGCCGCTTATGCCCAGGCCAAGCAAGTGCTGGCATGAGGGCCGCGGCCCGCCTGAGCCGCACCCAATCAGGTAATCAAGCCAGCCAAGAGCTTTATGACTACAAGTGTTTGTGAAGCGGCTAACGCCGCGTTATTTCAAAGCGGGCCCGAGCTGCGGGTACTGCTCGAGCAACGCCAGGCGGACCTTCATGCCAAGCGGATGCCTGACACCGTTGGCCGGCCGTGGTGGATGGTTGACTCCATCGATCATGCGGGGTTTAAGAACCTCGATGCGCAGGAGCAGCGCCACCTGGTTGACCCCAGTGACTCGCTGGGTTACGCCCACCTGGGCTACCAGATCGGCATTGAGCCACTGCTGAGGTCGATCCAAGTGGATGGGCTCGAGGTGGGTTACATCAGCCGCAACCGCTATGGCGCGGCCGTGCTGAATACACCGTTGCTACCGATGATCGATATCGACATCAGAGGCGAAGGTGAGGAGCTTTGGGACCCGCGCCTGAGCACCGACTATGGCGTCCACTACCCCCTTTCCAGGGCGGAGCTGGTGCGTGCCTTGCGGGAACTGACCGTGGGGCGGTTTGGGCGTGAAGTGGAACCCATGTATCCACCAGGGAGCACTGCGTTCCAGCGTTTGGTTTCCCGTCACTGGCCGCTCTTCAAAGGTGAAGGCGAGCCACCTGAAAGTGGGGTGGAGCTGAGTGCGTCGGTTTTTCGCACCTGGAATGGCTACCGGGTGGTGCTTCACGATCCGCTGGTGATGACCAAAGAGAACCGCGGCGCGGTTTATGGGTTGATGCGGTTCCTGTATAGCGACGAGGCCTACGCCGCTATTGCCACCACTCAAAAGCTGTGGCGCTCGAGGTTGACCCGTAAACCCTGGCGGCTCGAAGAACCCAAAGGGCAACCCCTGGAGTTCGATTGCATCGTGGAGGGCGGGGAGGTCAGCTACGAGCAGCAGGCGCCCGTCCACCACCTGCTCAAGCCGCTCTGGGATGTGCTGACAGCTGATAACGCTGATCTGCACCCAGAAGAGGGCTACTGATCACCCGCGGCCCTCGTCAATGGGGGCCAAACCAAACCAAAACAAACCAAACCAGATACCAAGAGCCATGACAACGACACCATCACGGCTGGGGCTTCCCCAGCTATCGGTCAGCGATGCCCATCACATCGGCGAGCTGATTGAGGAGGCCCAAGCGGGCCTCGAACACGCCATCACCGAGGTGCGCACCTTGCTTCAGCAGCGCGACCTTGTGGCTCTTTGGGACGACGAGCAGGGCGCTTTCCGCCCGGAGTTCACCCACCTGGCTGGGCGCTATCACGCCCTCCAGCGTTCCCTTCGAGAGATCAGCGAGTCCGGCTACAGCTGGCAACACGACCTCTCGGTCTTTGTGGACGCCCAGCGATGAGCGCCTTCAAGTACGAGCCCGGCCAGATCCTTGTCGAAGGTGGCCGCCGCCATGAGCACGTCAACTTTTTCCGGGTGGAGAGCCGCACCGCCGCCTATGTGGCCACGGTCGAGTTGGAAAAGGATTTCACGCCCAGCGCCGACCGGCGGGACGGGTTCTGGGATGGCACCTGGCTGCCTACCGATCAGATCCACTTTCGATCGCGTCTAGGCCCGCAGCGCCACCGGATAACGACCGACGCCGCCGGCAACGAATGCGCCACCCCCTCCAGCACGGTCTGGGATGGCGCCCCTGTCTCCTGCGGCGATGGTTGAGGTAACGCGGGAGTCGGTCCCGATGCCGAATCAATCCCCTATCGAGAAAAACTGATGGACCCAATGTTTGGTAATGAAGCAGAAGACCGGGCGCTCTGGAAGGAAGCAGCCAAGGATCTGTTGCGGGTAAGCCGTGCGCTGGATTCAAACCAGCCGGACGAAGTTCACCGCGAGAGAACGTGCCATGCCTTGGTGGCGCTGACCCCGTGGTCGGAGCCTGAGTGGTGGCTGGCCGACGTTGAGGAGGCTCAGCGTCATGGTTGAGGTAACGCGGGAGTCGGTCCCGATCGCCAAGGGGCGGCCGGCCTTCATTGCGGAGGTGCGCAATAGCGTCAGCAAGGTGGCCAACCTGACCGGCTGGTATCGGGAAGAACGGGAGGGGGCCATGGCCGGCGTTGAGAACAACGCAGCAGTGGCGCAGCAATGGCGATTGCTGATGCGTGCGGCGGAGCGTGGCCCGCTGCCGGTGTGGGAGTGGAACGGCTATGTCCGGGCCGCTACTGAGGCGATTGTGATGGCCCACTACCGGCGCTAGCTGGGGTGGTAGTTGAAGGAGCACGGGGGCCGATGCCCCCGCCCCAAGTGGGACTTCACATCACAAGTACGGCGCTAAGATTTAACCAACGACCGCTTGCGGTCCAAACCAGAGAGAGCCACCAATGCCTTGCCCCCGCACCCCTGCGGAGCTGATCGCCCAGACCTGGCCCACGCTTAAAGAAAAAATGGAGGTCGAGAGCTACCTCCGCGAAGTTTTCAATGAGCGCGGGCCTGGGTTTCTTCAAGCCCCTAGCCAGCGTCATTGGATTGGAGCCCAGGCCGATATCGAGCGATTGCAACGTCGCAAGCGTGCCCCCCGCCTGGTGGGCACCGAGCAGCAACAGCTTGATATCGGTTGACAAAGCCACAAGTCAAGCGCTAGTTTTTACTCAACCGGCAAGACCGGCAAACCAGAGACACGCAATGAGCTTCGACTTAAACCAACTTCGTGACCAGGCGCACGATCACCACGCTGCTTTTCTGGCCATCACCTTCCAGGTGGAGCGCCTAACAGCTGAAAACACTGCCCTCAAGCTTCAGGTTGCCCAGCTCCTGACAGCTGGCGCCGAGCTCAGCCCAGCAACAGCCAGGGCCTGGCAGGTGCGCTTCGAGCAATTCCCCGCATGGGCGGCGCTAACCGTTGGCAACAGCCGTTGGGATGCCGCCGCAGGTAAGCCAGAGGGCAGTGGCCTCCAGGCGCTTCGCGCTGAGCTGATGGCCGTTCCCATGACCGGCATCGATCGGAGTTTCTGGGACCGGAAGGAAGCAAAACGCGTGGCTGATGCCAAGGCCCGAGGGTTTACCACCACACCAGCTAGGCCGGCACCGGACCGTAAGCCAGGTGCCTTTGCCATCAGCTGGGAGCTAGATCAAAAGCACCCCGGCTTAGGCAAGAGCCTCGAGGCCCTCACCACGGGTCTGCGCGGGCGCCTCAAGCTCGTCATCGAACTCGCGTTCTTGATTTATGGGACAGAGGCAGTGGAGCGCCTCACAAATAATCCAGAGTTGGTACTCACGGAAATCCGCGATCGCTGCTGGGCCCTTGATGGCAACGGCTTCGCCGATGCCTGGGCTCGTATGAAGGAAGTGCTGAATGGCGCCCAGGACCAGAAGCGCGAAGCTTGCGCCGTGCTTGGCGTCGATGCTTCGGCCTCACCCGAAGCGATAAAGATCGCCTACCGGCAGCTAGCCAAACAGCACCACCCCGACACAGCCAACGGCAACGCCGAGACCTTCGCTCGTGTCGCCTCTGCCTATGAGGTGCTGGTGGCATGAAGGACACCAAGCAAGGACCCGAAGCGCTCCAGCCTTCCTTCTACCCAATTCAAAAGCGGTGGCGCCGGCTACGGCCATTGTTTGAGCAGCGCTACATCCTCGAGCTCATGCACGAGGAGATGGAGTGCTATGCCGAGGCCCGGGCGGAGGACCACGGCTATGAATATCGGCCGCGGCCTTTCAGCCTTGAACTTCGCCCGGCTGATTACGACAACATGGATTGGCGCTGGTCAGGGCGGAGAGGGCCACAGCCTGGCTACTGGGCATGGGCGGCGGCTGGCGCTTGCCACTGGCTTGCCAGCCACAACCTTTTCGTGATCAGGGACCTTGAACCTGATCGCCCCTGGCAGATCGCTACCAGCGATAAGCACTCAACCGTCGTTGATCTCGAGCGCAAGCTGCTCTTTGATCCCAACTTCATGGCCATGGGGATCTTCCCGGAAGAGTGCTGGAAGGAGTCGGTGGGCTGGCATAACAGCGAGATCCTGCCTATGGGCGTCTACATCGATCACACTCAAGCTAAACATCAACTGGAGGCCGCATGATTATGCAAACAATCGGAGAAGTTACAGCGGAGCTCGTCCAGCGTGGCATCCCCCGATGGGACAAAGAATCCCACCACCCGCCACTCAGCTGGTGGGTTTTCACGGACACGACCGACGAAATGGTCGAAGTAATACATGTCGTAGGTAGGACCGAAAATGAGCTGGAATGGCAAATTGAGGTGATCTGCTGCCTCCATGGCCACGTTGATGTACTAAACGTGATTGACCCAGACATCACTGAGGTGATTGCTTCCCTTCAGGTCTGGCCTGGCCTGCCTGAAGCGATCGAGTTTGCGTTGATGTCACAGCGAATATGGGATAGCGGGTACTACGGCGCCTTGGCCGAACAAGAAGAAGAAGTGCAATGAGCAACTACTTGGTATTGGTGGAAAACCAAGGCCAGCCAATACATCGCCTAGAGCTAGTAGCCAACAGCCGAGAAGATGCGGAGCTGGTGGCCCTCGAGCTGGTGCCGGAGGCCAGCACCTGCCGGGTGCTACTCGTGGGGGAATGGTGATGGGATTCAGATTCAGGCGCGGCCTGCGCTTCGGGCCGTTCAGGTTCAACATCACTGGCAAGGGCTTGAGCAGCTTTTCCATCGGCGGCCGCGGCGCCACCGTGAACATCCCGATCAACTGGGAGGGCCCAGCCCGGGCCACAGCCTCATTGCCGGGCACTGGCCTCAGTTGGTCTGAGCCGATCGGGCGGACCAGCACCGGTGAGCGCCGGCAAGCCCAAAGGGGCGCTGCCGGGCAACCCACTACTGAACAGATCGTGGCCGCCGTCCAGGAAGCCTTTGTCGGTACTGATGGTGTTGGCCAGGCCCTCTGGCATCACCCCGGCTTGGTGGCCCTGCTGATGGACCGGCCAGATACCCCTAGGGCCGTGCTCGAGCAATGCCAGCTCGTGTTGTCTGCCGATCGCATCGAGCTCCACATTCGCCGCGGCCGCGGCCCGGCGGACACCATGGCCCGGGCTAAGCAGGTGCTTGAGGCGGCCAAGCAGGTGTTGGCCTATGCCGTGACTATCGGCCTGGTGAAGGAGGGCTAGCGGCCATCGGCCGCTGCCCTCGGAAGGTGCAATTCGCTTCAAGGTTGGCGCGGCTGCTTTTGCCGAATAAACCGGACAGCACCTACGCGCTAGTCGAGTGCCTGGAGCGGGAATACTGCAGGGCCGCGGCAGCGTTTCAGGTAGCCCTCTCTCCGTGGGCGGCGAGCACTGGGGCCTCGAAGGCGGACGCCACGTGCGTGGAGAGAAGACAGGCAGCTAGGGCTGTTGCTTGAGCGCCCGCATCCACGAAACGCCCTTGGGACTGAGCCGAACGAGGTAACGCCGGCCCTCGCTTGGGTCAATCAGCTTCTCCACTAGCCCGTAGCCGGGCTTGCCCAGGCGGTTCACTTCACTAAGTCGCGCCACCGTTCGGCTTATAGACGCGTTCGAGGTGCCGAGGATGTCCTCCATCTCCTGGTAGGTAGCAGCTCCGTTCTGGATGAGGTGTTGCAGCAGCTGGGCGTCAAGGATCCTGCCCTCGTTGCCATGCTCCTCTAGGCCGCGAACGGCAACACAGAGCAGCTGAAAGAAGTCCATTGGCCTGGTGACGACTGACCCAAGGCTGCGATGAGCAACATCCCTGTAGATCCACCCCTGTGACGGAGATTTCAAAATCCGTTGCGTCTACCAGCTCTGCCGTGTGCCCTGCTGGGGGGGGCTAGCTGGGGGTCTCACCAAAACCGGCAAGTTATCTGCAAGGCACCCGGGTGAACACCCCCCCGCGACTGTCACAAGACGCATGGCCTGATGGTCCATGCGTCTTGTGACAGTCGCCTACTCGCTGTGGCTGTGGGAACACTAAAAGCAGTCGCACGACACTTCATGTCTCCACTCATCACTTCTGCCATTACCCAGGAGATCCAACGGGATGCCCTGCTCACCATGGAGCAGCTGACCACCAGCATCACGGTTCTGGCGCTTCATGCCTCCCACCGCCCAGAGGACACCCCAAGAGTCCGCTTGGTCTTTGAGCAACTGCTGGAGGTGATCCACCAGACAGAGACGGACATGGCGGTTTTCGACTTGCCTTGACCTCCACGATGGATCCGAGTGGTACTGATGTACCTCCTTGCGGTCGATGCCTGCTGTTGATCCGGTTAACGCTGAGGAGTGGGACTACCTGGATATCAATGTCCTGCGTCCTGCCCGCTCTTCAAAGGTCTGTATGACTTGCCAGCACTTTCGTTATGAGGTTGGCAGGCACTGCGTCACCCTGCTCACATGTCCGATTCATCAGGGGCTCATTCCTCAAGGACAGCACCTGACTCGGAGGTGTTCTCGGTGGGTACCCAGGCGGGTGGAGCGACGGAAGCGGAAACCCATTGCTCAGCGTCTCTTGACGCAGTAGTTGCCTGAGGAATACCAGCCCAGTGGGCAGGACTTGCCGGTTTTCTGAATAGCCTCCCGTTCGTTACTGGGGCTACTGAGGCAGTAGTTGCCAGAGGAATAGAAACCCAGCGGACAGCCAGCACCACTTTTCTCAATGGCGCCGCGGGTGTTGGTGCTTTTACTCGGCACGCAGTAGCCGCCGGAGCTGTAGTAGCCAAGCGGGCAGCCTCCAACCTTGGGCAGCGGTTGCACCGGCTGTTGGGCCAGAGCTGAGCTGCAGTCACGGGCCAGCAGGGGGGCTGACGCCGCCAATGAAAGCAACAAGCATTTCACCACGTTGACGGTCAATGCAAAAGGTATGTCGCTAGATTTATCTTCAGCTTCAGCAATGTTTTTTGGATAGGACTGTTCTACTGCTCAGCCATAGTCCTTTGCTCCAGGCTCACGTCCAATAGCCTCCAGCCACTCCAATAGCCACCACGCCCTCCCAGCACCTCCCCCATTCCTTCTTCGCCCGCCTCGCCGAGCAGGTCGCCCCCGACCTCATCGGCTGCCTGCTGGTGAAGCGCTAACCCTCAGGTGAGCTGCTGTGGGGCGTGATTGTGGAAACGGAGGCGTATTCCCAAGACGACCCCGCCACACGCGGCTATCGCCGCCGCTCCCCCAGCAACGAAACCCTGTTTGGTGAGCCTGAGCGGTTTTAGGTGTATGTGAGCTATGGCATTCACCACTGCGTCAAGCGGGCACGTCATTCAACGACCGCAGGCTGAGCTTGATGTCTCAGCGGTGGCCCAGGGGTCGCCCAGCCAACTTCCAAGCCACTGCTCCCAAAACTCCCAGACTTTTTCTCCCGGAGACCCTCAGTGCTACGAAGGGCTAAATAACGACGGAACAAACTTGCTTGGGGACGCCTTGCGGAATAGATTGCTTACAGGTTTCATTCGCCACGCAACTCATAGAATCACTCTTGACACTCTATTCCGACAAACTAGAATAAATAGAGTTGAGCAAGCCTGGTGACCCGCTTTATTATTGACAATTGCTTCTTGTTTGCTCTTGTGGGGGAGCTAGGAGCGGGCGTTCTTGTGCGCTACTATGCTAATGAAATTGGTCAGCCTCAGTTTTACCTTGTCGTTTTAGCCTTGGCGCTTGCTCTAATTCATTTTGCAAAACTTCAGTTGCGTGAGAGGATGCTGAATGAAAGGGCATCGCTGGGGCAACTGGAGTTCTTGGTCTCTTCTCTTTCATTTATTTTACTTGCCTGGATTTCTGTAATCCCAAAGTGAAATATCTCTTGTGCTTTGTGCTTGCTCTCTCTCGAGCACTTCTATCTGCATCAGTATCAAATAGTGGCAGCTCGCACTCTAGCTAAGAAGGGCTACAGGCCCCAGATGGGGTAGTTGGATAAATCAGTAGTGGAGCCGTAGTCCTGGTGTCAGCAGCAGCGGCACCCAGTTGCCCGGTGTCAACTACATAAGCGGGCGCGCCTACCTAATTGTCGCCGTGCACAGCTCCGACATACGGCAGCCGATCAGATAGGGCCCACGCAACCGCACATAGTTGCTACCGGTGGCAAGTCCTGCTCAGGGCCAAAGAGCTCACGTCCACCAGGAACAGGGCTTCCTTCTCCTTCAGGAAGGGCGAGACACCCACCAAATCCACGACCTGCTGCCCGTCCGAGCTCCGGCCCAGGCTGCGCACGAGCCATTCAGCGCTCCGGCACTCGATGAAGCTCCGGGGGCGAGAACGGGTACTGGCATCAGGGCTGCTTCCTTACTGAATAGTTCAGCAGAAGTGGGGGGATTTGGCTGTAAAGAGCTCGCGTAAAACCCAGGCAGCACCGATAGCCCTGATGCGCCGTGCGATGCATTCTTTGCATACCGACCTTGCCCTTAAGGCTGAGGAGAGAAGGTGAGCAGGTTGTCGGTGGCGTCGTAGCGGAAGCTGCCACGGGTCGATCCCTGGGCTTTAAGCGGCTTTTTCTCCATCGCGTCGTAGTGCAGCCGCATGGCCTTCACCCGCTCCTCGTACCCGGGATGGGTGGATTCCGGTTCAGTGGCGCTGCCATCGCCCGCGGAACGATGGGCGAATTCCAGCTCCTGCTGGCAGACGCGGCCCTTGTAACCGGCGCGGGCCATCATGTCGGCCGCATCGCGATCCGCCTCCAGCTCCTGCTGTCGCGACAGGCGCATCAGCGCGAGCTCCTTGGGCTTCTCCTTAAGCGCCTTGAAGTTGTGATGCTCCTGGTAGCTGCTCTTGAACACGTGATGGCGCCGGAAGTGGGCGATCTCATGCGCCACCGTGCAGGCCAGGTAGCCCTCATGGTGGCCATAGGCCCGGAAGGTGGCCCGCGGAAATACCACCGTGCCGCTGGAGGTGGACCACCCCTGGATATCGCCCAGCGCATAGCCCTGCCGCATCAGCTCATCCCATCCATTCGCGTAGCGCTTGTAGGGATTGAGCTGTGCGAACAGCTCGCATTGATTGGGCTTGCAGAGGCCCCGTTGCTCTGCCAGGTAGGCCGCATAGCTGCCCGAACCCACCATGAAAGCGATGGGTTGCGTCCCCAGATCGTTGCCGCGGCTGAGGCGTTCCACCACCCGCTTGAGTGTGCGCAACTCGGGGGGCAGGCGCCTCTGCCAGGCCCAGGTGGCCAACGCTGCAGCCCCCGCAAGCAGGCCCAGTCCCACAAGCAGGGCCGTGGGACGTGCACGCTTCGTGAAGGTCATTCATGGGACTTGCAGATGGGCTCAGCATCGCCGCAGCAGGCTCCTCCAGGCCCGTTACCTGCGAACAACGGGATTTGTGACTGGCGCCACGCCCTGGCCTGCGGCATGGTACGAGTCCGCCAGCCAATGCGTTGAACATCCGATCCCACCAGCTGCTGCGCGTGCACTACCGCTGTCTGCAGACCTCCGGGTTCTCAGCCCTCTGGGCCTCAGGAGCGGAAGCCCGGCGTGAGCACCCGCAACCGGATCAGGCGACATGGGTGGCCATGGAGCGGATGCAATGGGTGCCCGCCGAGCTGGAGGGGCCACCGCTGGAGGCGGCCCTGCGGCAGCAGCTGCAACGCAGCCATACAGGCGCCAAGGATCTGAGGCTTGAGCGCGTCTGCGTGCTGCGCCGGGGTAGGCAATTCCTGGCCTGGTGAAGCCCGGCCTAGCATTTCCCCAATTGTCGCGCCTCGATGCGCGAGCTGCTTCGCAGGATCAGGCAGGGGGCGCTCACCTCGGGTGCACAGTCCTTGTTGCGGCTGCTGGTATCCCTGTTCTTTGCGCTGCTGCTGGCGGTGGTCTTGGCTGGCGTGGTGGAGCAAGATAGCCGCAGCTACATCAGCTGTCCGAACGAGCAGGTGATCCCCGCCCAGACCTTCTTCAAGGTTTTCCCTGACAAAAGGAATACGGCTGCGGAGGTTGATCTTGGGCTTTACATCGACAGCCTCTATGACCTTGATCTGAGCAGGCTCACCTTCAAGGCCCGTGGTTGGCTCTGGTACAACTGGACCAAGACACCAATGATTGAAGGCAAGGTTGACCCGGGCCAGATGGGTCGATTTGATCTCAACTTTCTCGACGAGATCGACGTCAACCAGGAAATCTCTTCACAGAAGCCAGTGGTTGACCATGGTGCCGCTGGCGATGCCAGCTATTGGAACGAAACATCCTTTGACGGCAAGCTTGCTGCTCCTTCTATCAATCTTCGTAGTTACCCATTTGATCGTTAGAAGCTCAGCATCTTGGTGACCAACCCTGTCCATGAAAACGGGGAGTTGATTTACAAGTTCCAGTAGTTTCATCTGCCCCCAAGGGTCTTCAATATTTCCGGCTACAAGCTCGATGGCACAAGCTTCGCCGGTGAGATCTGGATCTACACCAGCAACTTCGCTGATGCATCCAATGTCTCCTGGCGAGATGGCAGCGCCACAACCAAGAGCCAGACTGCGTTCAAGATCTTCATTTCCAGAAACCCACTCAAATCCATGCTGGAGTACGTGATGCCCCTGGCGATCGTCTCCCTTCTGGTGGTATCAGTGGTGCGCCTGGGGGTGCGCTACTGGGAGGTCAAGCTCACCGCTCCACCCGCGGCCATCCTTTCGCTGATCTTCCTGCAGAACACCTTGCAGCAGGATCTGCCCGGGGTCTCCTACATGACCTGCATGGATCTGATGTTTCTGATCGGCTACCTGGTCTGTCTGCTGTCGTTCGCCGACGGTCTGCTTTCCTGCCTGTTCAGTGACTCAGAGCGCTACCTCGGCCTTTACGGAAAACTCGGCTGCGCCGTGCTGGCGCTCTCCCCCCTGATCGTGAGGGGCTGGCTGACCCTTCCCATCTCTTAAGTGTAGCGTTGCATTGATATAAAGCATTGGTATTTGCTCCGGCTATGCAAAGATTGATTGCAGTATGTTGATGCTTGGAGAGGGGGTGGCTTATAAGCTGATTAACGGCGTACACGGTTTGCATGAAATTTAATCTTCGCGGGCTTTTATCTAAGATCTCTAAAATCACGGAACGCTTGCCGAAAAGCCTCGCGATCCTGACACTCGCATTTACAGTGATTTTTACCTCTTTTGGAATCAGGGATATCATTGAACATGACGAGATGCCTCCAAACGCAAGTGGTGAGGTTTCCAGTAATGGATTTTGGCAAAAAGATGTTTTGCTGCCAGCTGTTACGAGCTTCAGAAAGGAAAGTGGAGTACCCATAAAGGGATACTCTGCGCCAACTCCGTCTACCATTGGACTACAGATAAATAAGGTTTCTTTTATCGATGACGAGCAGGCCACGGCATATGCCTATGGAAAGCTACTTGTTGAGTGGGATGATCAATCTATTCAAGACTATGAAGGCGCACAAAACCAATTAGAGCAGTCTGCAAAAACCAATCTAATGTCGGCTTTGTCTATAAACTTTGCGAGTGAAGAAGAGAGAATGTTAAAATTACTTTGGAGAAGCTCTTTCCCCGCGAACAATGGTGTAAAGAGCTACAGGGAATCCTATGCATTCAAGGGGATTTTTAAAATCATTCATGATTTCAGAAAATTTCCTTTTGATATCGCTACGTTGAACATTAAATTCTCCACTCCTATCCAGGCTCCCGACATCCTGCTTGAGTCAGATCTGGATTACACTGATAACTCCGATCCGGATTGGCGCATTAATTCGTATTTCTACAATAAGCAAGATTGTGGCTATTCAAAAGAGTGGAAGCTAGACAAGAACTTGTATGGTCCACAGTGGTTGTGCGCTTACGACATTTTTGAAACTCAATCCGAAGAGGGGGACTTAGTCGCTGATTTTATTGCCGGCAAAAAGCTTAATTCGGCTGATGCTGGCAACATTCTTAGGCTTAATCCTGCTATAGTTTTTAGGACACAGTTCAAGCGCGCCACCGGATCTAGCTTTTATCGCTATATAGCCCCAATCGCATTTGTGTTATTGGTTGCTTCAATGTTTGACCGGCTTGGCAATGATGCTTGGGAGGTGAAAATAGCAATACCACCCACAATTCTTTTGACTCTTATTTTTATGCATAGTTCGTTCCGATCCGAAATCCCGCAGATTTCCTATATAACTTTTATGGATAGACTGTATTTCCTTGCTTACGCGGGCTGCATCCTGCTTCTTCTGAGTACAATACTATCCAGAAATATTAGAGGAGAGCCTGATGGTTCAACAGTAGCTCAAGCGTCTGACTCCAGGGGTCTCAGTCATGCGACCAAGTCGCGCCTCACAACCATAATCCGATTGTCCTTTGTTTTTACTGTTACGATAGCCCCCTTTATTGCTTTCTATATGTCCTGAGTTGGGCTTCTTGGCGCTCGGCTTTGTGTTTGCAACTGTGAGCTGATTGTATTGAATATGTGGCGAGGGGTGTGCGTGCTACTGATTCCTCGGTATTCATCTTTTCCAATGGCTCAGAGCGCGCGCTGTCTCTACGTAAAGCTCTCCTGCGCCGTGCTTGCGCTCTCGCCCCCCTCCCGCCACCCCCGGCCTGATCGTGAGGGGCTGGCTGAGCCTTCCCGCATGAATCATTGGAGGCTTCGAGCATGGCCCGTTTCCATCCACTGCTGCTGGCCACTTTTGCGGCCCTGATCCCAATCCCTTGGGAGGAGGCGGGTTCCAGCGCCTGGTTGAACACCTGCCGAAGCCGTTTAGCAAACACCTCCAGATCACGGGAGCTCCTGCTGCCACTCAGGATCCCTAGCACAGTGTTCGGCGACGATTAGGTAGGCGGCCTAAGTAGTTGACACCGGGCAAGCACCGCCACCGACAAAAGGAACCACTGTGGGTACAGCGCAATCTGTTGAACGGTGAGAGGAGCAGGCATGGCCCGGTGCCCTGCGCATGGCAACCGGATTCAGCTGAACCCCTCCAGAGCGGTCAACCAGTTTGGCGCGCCCCTCAACCAGATTGTCGTTGGATAATTGGAAGCCGCCACCTGCTCTGCTAGCGCGTTGATGCTCGCTAGCGCGCAGATCGTCTTGCGCAGCAGGAGAGCTAGGGGAAGGAGTGTGACGGGAGAACACTGGCGATCACGACACCTGACCTCACCCCAGCGCCAGACCAGATACCCCAACAGAACAGTGGACGCTGTAAAGCCTGCCGCAACCCTCAAGAAAAAGGACAAAGCAAACTCAGCAGCAGGTGCCTTGGACTTACAGACAATGGTTCCAATGCCACTGCGAAGTAGTGGTACAAGTCAACATCTATGGTTGGGATCTTTGAAAGAACAGTAAACACAACAGCAACAACGCACAAACTATTTTGCAATAATACTGGACTTGCAGGAAAAATTCTCAGGAAGGGAGAAAGAAATATATCAGAAGTGATCCGGGGACAACAACCAGAACTGATAGAAGATAACCTTGAATAATTGATCGACCTTTCCCGAATTCAGGAACCGCTTGCGATAGCGCCATATGCCTCAAATAGGGAAAATAAATGCCATACATGACGGCGATTCCGAGATCAGCTACGAAAGTGAGATCCCTTTTAAAAAGTATGGACAGTATTGAAAGAGTAATGTTAGAAATCCCGAGCACGTAGAAGTAGCTCCACTCTCTAATCTGTGTACATACCGCAAATGCGAAGAAAAAGCCTACCCAGGAGAAGCCTGCTGGATTGTTAGAAAAAATACTTATGGTATGCTTGCGTTCATCTTGGCCTAAAAATTCAGGTGCGAATTGTGATTTTGTCAGTGAATAGCCATTGGCAAGATATTGATCAATCTTGCGAAGCCTTATCTTCATTCTGGCGCTAACATTATCGTTGGATGTCAGGGGCCGAGAATTATGACCACTGCTATGAACATACGCTTCGGGATTGCCAGACCGAGTCGTTGATGTGGGGTGACTGGGAACAGAACCTCTTGATACTGATTGTGGAGATCTGATCTCCTTTTTGCTACATGTATCTTCTTGACCTACAACTAGTGAGAGTGACCCGGTAGCTCCTGGAATTCCAAGCGAAACTTGATCACCCTTCGTGATTTTTGACCAAGTTTCTTGAGGAACTCGTTTACCGTTAACAAACGTCCCATTCGCAGACGGCTTTTGACCATTGCCATCCATTATTTCAAGAGAGTCACTAGAACAACCTAGGGTGGCATGAATACCAGAAATTGAACCAAACCTAGCAGGAACAACAATATCGCAATCTGAGCTCCTGCCAATCGTCTTTAATCCATTGTCCAGATACACGCCTGATATTCTTTGGCTACTGATTGGATCGGAGAGAATTAGTTCCATATAAAAAATGTAGGTTCCCACTATTGTAAGGGAAAGCCGGGTTCTGCCAACCGGGGGAAGCTGTTAACCAAGCTTGCTAGCCTCCTAAGGAAAGAGAATGGAGAAACCTCATCGGCGACTGCGCCGATGCTGACTCCGAAGGGTACTGAAGCAACAGCTTGGTAGTGGAGCAGGCTCCCATCAGCAGTGGGGATGTTATGGCGCACCGTAACCGCAACAGGACCCGCCAACTGCATGAACCGAATGTACCTCGGTCCACCAACCAAGTGCACGATGGTCATTGTGGCAGGAATTATAGACCTAAAATTTCGGAATACGAACTCCAAAATAGTATTAACTATTGCAATACCGGCGGAGGGCCAAGCTCTTAATGAATAATCTCTCATAATATAACTATATATTGACGTTCATCATGTCAAATCGATACCCGGGAAGCAAGTAAGCCGTCCTAAGATATACATCTTCAATTAGGAAACTGAATGCAAGGCATTTGGGATTAGGCTCAAGTACAAGTTACGTTTTCGATAGAGGTGTATGAAACTCCATCTTGTGGATATGGCAGCCTAATTTCTCCCTTCTGATGCCCAGTCGCATTGTATGTACCGCGTCCTGTTACAACATTTCCCGACTCGTCCTTAGCATACTTATATTTAATGGCTGGATTACGACATTTTTTGCTGATTGCTATAAATAGTCGAAATTCGTTGTTTGCATCATTGTCAAACCACTGCTGGCCCCATGTACAACTAGGATCTTCCCAGTACTTATTACCATTTCCGCTCGTTTGATCCAAAAATTTTATCGCGGTATTTGCACTAGAGACTAATTGTGTCTTACGTGCAACCAAGGATTGATCGCTAAGCGTCAGAGAGTTAGCTTTGTCTATTAACGGACGAAGCTCACAGATTAATACAGCTTGTTTGCTATCGGTCTCTAGTTGATTTAAGCCTGATATGTCATCAAAAGAAGTAGAAGATGGAGAAGATGGAGAAGATGGAGAATCTGAGGTTGGAGTGCTAGGCACATTTACAGCAGATCCAATCATCGCAGCCGCGAAACCAAAAGCAGATATGAGCATTAAGGTCAATAAGCCTGGATTGATTTGACTTTGAGAATTTTGCGCAACTCCAATCTTATTTGAGGATACTTGGATACGATCTGAGATACTAGCTATTTTAATATCGATTGGCCCCATAGATATTGGTGCATCAGTCTCGACCAAACCTGTGAATTCATTTTCCTTCTTAGAAGAATTTCCTTTGACATCCTCAGAATTACTAATCAGACTAGAAATATTTAGCAGAATACCTAAATGATTCTGATGCTTAGCTGTATTTTTTATAATTTCTGCCCAAACGGCTTTAAACTGAGAATTTTGATAGATGAGCAAATTGGACAATTCCTTGATATCTACAATCCTGTTTGGACCGGATTCACGTAGATTTATAAATTTCCAAGTGGGATATCGAGAAGCTGTGTCGCAGAATACATCTTTTCTGAGGAAGTCGGCGAACACCTCATCAATGCAAAAAAAGTCAAGGATCAGCGACTGGTTCGGTTCCCTGATGTCCTCTTGCTTCAGCAAGGCAAGCTGTTGGCAGTACTCACCGAGTCGTGCCTCCAGTTCGAGCGTGTCCAAGGCATTCTAGATACTATAGTAATAGTACCACGATCTGCAGCTGGACCCATCTCATGAGTGAAGGCTTTCGTATCGTTCATTCAACGGGCTGCATTCTATCTCCAAGCGATAATATTGCCTTGGTTAAAATACTCGGCAAGGGTACTCAAGGTTCGGCATACCATGTTAGATCATCTGATAACAAGGAATACGCATTAAAGCTTTATCACGGCTCGACTCTTGAAAAAGACAAATCAATACATTCGAGGATAAAGAAACTAGTTAAAATGGGATCTCCCAGCCCAGCTTTTTGTTGGGCTCTGGACTACCTAGAAGTTGTTTTTCAAGATAGTACGTATTACGGGTACATAATGAAGCTAAGACCGCCAAACTATATTTCGCCTGCAGCATTTCTCAACGGTGAATGCCAGCTAGACTTTAGACCATTATTCAACGCATGTCTTAATTTAGCAGATTCATTTTCACAGCTTCATCTTCGGGGTTTATGCTATAAAGATGTCTCCATAAATAACTTTTTCTTCAATCCTGACACCGGAGATTGTTGTATTGTCGACATTGATAATATCTGCTACGATAGCGCTTATGACTATTCTGCCAATGTTTTGGGTACGCCTAGATTCATGGCCCCAGAGATTGTTGAAGGACAGTCAAAGCCCTCGATCTATACCGACTATCATTCACTCGCTGTACTGCTTTTTTATCTTCTTTTACGGGGTAATCCACTAGAGGGTGCGCGCGAAGCAAAAATCAAGATCTTTGACGCTCCCGCGCAAAAATATTTATACGGCACTGAAGCTACTTATATCTTTGACCTTAATGACTCTTCAAATCGTCCAGATCCAGAATTCCATGGTGCACCTCTTTATATGGCCAATATTCTTCCTGAAAGTCTGATGGCTACGTTTGATCTAGCTTTCAGTCAAGGCCTGCATCACCCCGACAATCGTGTTCCAGACTCGAAATGGAGCATTGAAGTGCGTCGTATACTTGACTCCCTAGCCCATTGTCCTTCCTGCGGACAGGAAAATTTTTGCATTCCGATGACATCTCAAACCATAAGATGCTGGGAGTGTGCTCATGACTTTACCCCGCTTCGTATTCAAAATGAGAGTCGTGAATATCTCGCGTCACCTGGTGTAACCTTAGAATCGAATGGAAAAATTATAGCAACAGTTATTAGGCATCCGAAGGATAAGCATATTCTGGGGTTACGTAATGAAACTGACGTTAAATGGCAAGCTACCCTGCCCGAGCAAAAGACTTCAGAGGTCCCCCCTGGCAAGAGCATAATCATCGGATCAGGTATCGTTCTTGACACGCAGAGTTCAGATGCTATCGTATTCACAATTGCGTGATCATTAATGCCTGTTCCTGGTTTAGCAATCTCCAAGCGTCAGCTTAATTTTTATTATCTTTTGGATACATCCGGATCAATGTCAATGAATGGTCGCATTCAGGCATTAAATCAATCAGTTAGGCAATCAATACCTGGAATGTCAGAAGCTGCTAGCTCTCAGCCTAACGCTGAGCTTAAAGTGCATGCCATCGAATTTAGCACCACAGCACGTTGGCATACCTATCCTGGAGTTGATGTAGATACATTTAGTTGGCAAGATCTACAAGCAAATGGTGCCACATCTATGGGAAAAGCAATAGAGCTTCTTTGTGAGGATCTTGAAAATAATTTACCCACACGCTCCCTCCCCCCTGTGGTTGTACTCGTTTCAGACGGGCATCCTACTGATAATTATGATGCTGCATTAAAGCGCCTGATGTCAAGTCCCTGGGGTGCTAAAAGTGTTCGAATTGCTATTGGTATGGGACCAGATAGTGAAATTGATTGGGGCGTAATGGAGCGATTTATGTTTAATATGGAAATCAAACCCTTACACGCACACAATAGTACGGAATTATCAAACTATATTAGCTGGGCTTCTACTGTAGCAGTTTCTGTCTCTTCATCAGGAGCCACTACACAGCAAGGAAGCGCTACATATGTGCCTATGCCGGAAATCTCACAGACAATTCTTGACCCAGGGACTGTATTCTGATGCCTGAAGAGTTTACAAGGGTTTTTGTTGCATCTTCTATTGGCAATACACATATTGCGAAAGAGACTGCAAACCAGGATTCAGTCGAATCGTGGATAGCTCCTGATGGAATCCATTTTTGTGTAGCTATATCAGATGGTCACGGTTCATCAACACATCCATATTCAGAGTTTGGATCCAAGTTTGCTGTTGCAATAAGTATTGAAGTATATAAGATAGCTTTTGAGAATGACCCAGCCAGTCTAGATCCGCTAGATTTATTTCAAGAAGTCATTAGTAGGTGGTCCGCACAATGCAATTCACACTTTACCGAGCAGATCTCAGCAGTTGATCCTCTCAAAGTATTTTCGCTGAAGCTTTACGGAGCAACTCTTTGCATTGTTTATGTCTCTGGTGACTCTATTTCTATCGCATCATTAGGAGATTCTACGGTATATTTTAGAAATCATAACGGTCGTTATTCAAAATTCTTAATTCATGACGACTCGCCCGGAGAAGCTACCTTTTCCCTTTGTCAGTCAAATGCAATTTCGCGTCTAGAGATAGCACATATACCTTATTCTTCAGGAATCATTGTTTTTTCTACGGACGGTATTATAAAATCACTGAAGTCTTCTGAAGACTATTCGCTTATAGTTAACTACTACCTTGATTTATTAAAGACTGGTTGCACTGCAAAACAGTTATCAAGTGATCTCTCCTCGCAGCTTGAGACTTTCTCCCGTGATGGTTCTGGAGATGACTGTACCCTGGCGATAGTTTACATCCCTGTCGACAAAAAGCTTTTCAATTCAGTTAGTAACTTTTCTGAGGTGACTGATGCAAATTTAGAGAATTTTGCTCCCAAATTAAATCCAGATTTTAAAAAAAAAGTATCAGCCCGTGTATTCACACTTCTACCGTTGATGTCCCTGTTGTTAATAACGGCACTTCTGACAACAGTAACATTTTACAAGCCGATCAGGAATCAAGTCTTGCTCCGGATCAGATCTTCCCTCTGCAGCAAAGATCTCAATCCAGGTCAGCTTCAAAACCCGGTGCTACAGGTCAAGGGACAGTAAAATTACCGAATTTCCTATGAGTCAATCAATTACGATCGCATTTATTGACTCCTCTAAGCAAAGGCAGCTTTATACTGCATTGCCTGATAAAGTTATTAAAATTGGCAGTAATCCATCATCGGTAATACAACAACTGCACCCCTTTGTCGTTGATCACCATTGCCAAGTTCGCTTTTCAAATTCCTTTAAGCGTTGGATTATAGAAGACCAGGGATCAAGTAGAGGCACCTATCTTAATGGTGATCGAATCTCCAAGGCACGAGCTTTATCAAATAATGATAGGATACGCCTTGGTAGTGATGGACCAATTCTTTCAGTTGGTTTGCAATTAGATTCTCCTAGCGTCCCAGCTCAAGTTCCTGCTCATAAGGCTGCCAACAACCAACCTCCTGTATCTACCACTTCACCAAAAGCAACTAAGGAATCTTCTGCTATTCCTGTCTTTTTCTGTATATTTCTTGCAATTGGAGGTCTTACTGCATTCGCCCTTTTTAGAAATCAATCTGATATTGTTGAACAAAAGAAGCCTGCTGAGACCCAGATTGAGGCTAAACCAGTAAAAACTATCTGTTCTGATTCGATTTTGGACGATCCTGAACTCTATAATATGGTCAAAGAATCTGTTGTACAAATTAAAACCTCAAATGGTGGTACTGGGAGTGGTGTTGTAATTTCGTCTTCTAATGGAAATTCAAGCGTACTGACCAATGCTCACGTTGTGGAAGGTCACCAGGAGGTCACTCTCAATTTTTTAAATAATCCTCCCTCTACTGGAACTGTAGTTAAGATAGGAAGTCAAGACAAGCTAAGTGACGACCTCGCATTACTAAATACTTCTTCGGATGGGCTATCCGTAGCAAAAGTCTCCTCACTTCTCACAATCGGAGACAATGTTTTTGTCATAGGTAGTCCTGGACTTGGTGAAAACACCGACGTTGTTCTGGGTTGGTCACTGACGAAGGGAATTATTAGCAATATTGGGCTTGATGGAGATCCAGGAGTTTTTCAGACTGATGCTGGTATTAATCCCGGCAACTCTGGTGGTCCTATATTCAATTCCAAGGGATGTGTCGTGGGTCTAGCAGTCGCAGTCCCTAGTGACCGTACTGTTCAGCAGGTTGGTTTTGCAATTTCAGCAGAGGCTGTCAATCAATTTCTTGCTAAATAGCTACCTTGCGGTTAGCGACCATACTATACATACTACCCATCCAATTAGTGTCCAACCCATAAAAAGGTTTAGTGCCAAAATCGCAAACTTATTTGGCTGGTCCCGATTAAATGAGATTGTTGATGGAAGGAAGTATATTTCAAACGCTATTAATATTACAAGAACGATCCCAGCCTCTAAGGTTGAACCCATCATCGCCGGCAAGATCGCAATGAACAATCCAAGCCCAATCAGATGAGTGAAGAGATTAATCGGTGTCTTCCATCGACTCCTATCCCTTTCAGGGCGCACGAGTGCGACATTAACTCTTTCATTAGACACTTGCACCGGCACAGGATTCTGTGGAGTCTGTATTGATGGTGTCTTACTTGTCGAACTAGGAATTTGCTTGTATTGATTGCTTTTTCTGTTTATTCTAATTACCACTGCGCCTTGCTTGCTTGGATCTGCAAGCATTATTAAGCTTGACTCGGACACACGTGTCCATATACCTGGGACAAGTCTCACTCCATTAATGAAGATCCCGTTAGTAGATGGCCTGCTTCCGTCACCATCAATGATATAAAGGCTGTCGCCTTGCTCTTTTAGAGAAGCATGTTTTGAAGTTATTGCTTGACAGCTGGTTGGCAACTGGATATTGGCTGATTTAGACCTGCCTACCACTACTACATTCTGCCCAATTAAATATGTTCCCAGGTCTCGGCCTTCACTTTCTATGTTTATGGAAACGGGCATGGTCGGAGTGGAGGGTTCAAATCTGTTTCTCTCTATGGTAGCTAATTAGGAATATTGGACCAGGTCCCCTCCCTGATTTTCTTCATTATTTATGAAGTCTATCCCGACTGTCTTCAGCACTACTACTCCCTCTTCTCTAAATACTACTTCTCACGCCCAGTCGAGCATTTTTGACTTCAGGCTTATCGGCCGTCTACAGGTGAAACTGTAGGCCAAGCCAGAGTGTAGCCCAGGGCTAAGCAGAGCTCGTCATTCACGTGGCCACCCCCTACAACTGGAGGAAGACCTGAAGGTTGCAGGGAGAGGTGGTGGTCCGATGTCAATCTGGTTGAGCGCCCATTAACCTTATTGACACGGTCACTGCGTTCCTTCTCTAGACCAAGGCTTAGCAACGACAACCCCTACTCCGAATCGCTTTTCCGCACAGCAAAATATCGGCTCGATTACCCAAGACGGCCATTCGCCAGCGTGGAGTAGGCATGCCTGTGTGTGGCGTCATTTGTGGATTGGTACAACTACCGACACCGCCACAGCGGCGCTCAGCAGCTCCACCAGGTACTGCTGCTGCTGAAGAGAAGCCATTGCCTAAATATCTCAGCATTCTGTAGAGCAGAGATTGCTGAGCAATTGGAGCAACTGGAGCCCTTGGAGGGAGTCAAATGAAGACCATCGCCATTCGGCTGCCTGATGTGGAGGCGGCGATGCTGGTGGAAGTGCAGAAGAGGGATAAGGCATACAGAGACCTTCAGGGTCTTCTGGTTAGCCAAATCCGTCAGGAATATGCCAAGACGCCTCCTGCCAGAGCCGACAAGTGACCTGTTGAGGTCGGGCTTATCATTATAGAAGCCAGTGCTAAAGCCAGATGCGCCGCCTGCCCGCCCTGCTTGCCGCTCTCCTTCTGCCGACTGCTCAACCCCTTTTGCTTGGCGCATCGGTCTCCACTGCCACTCTGCTGCTCTCCCAAGCAGCTTCCAACGCCCAGAGTGCAGAAGTCGTAGCCAAGGTCGCCCAAGCCATCACGGTGCGTATAGAAGGTGCCACGCAAGGGTCAGGGGTCCTGGTGAAGCGTGAGGGCAACCGCTACACGGTGCTGACTGCCTGGCACGTTGTCAGTGACCAGAAGCCTGGAGAAGAGTTGGATATCTTTGTGCGCGATGGCTCTAGGCAACAACTTGAGCGAGGAAGTATCAAGAGATTAGGAGAGGTTGATTTGGCAGTGCTGACATTCACAAGCCCCAACGCCTATGAGGTTTCTCAGATTGGTGATGTGAAGAGCGTTTCAATGGGAAATCCAGTCTGGGTATCGGGATTTCCGCTGCCAAGCTCAGCAGTGCCAACAAGGCTAATGAGATTTATAAAAGGAGATGTAATAGCAAATGCAACAGTTGCAATACCTGGCGGATATCAACTGCTTTATGACAACCAGACGCTGCCAGGTGTAAGTGGCGGTGCTGTGCTCAACGCGCAGGGGCAGCTTGTTGGCATTCACGGCAAAGCAGAAAAAGCAGGCCAAATCAGCTAAAGCATTGGCAAGGCAGTTGCAACAGGTACTAATCAAGGCGTGCCTATTAGTTATTACAAACAATATGCTTCTGGGGCTGCTGTTATTGCTTCTTCTGCTCAGGCAACGAGTGCTGATGACTACCTTGCACAAGCTCAGTCGTTGTTGGGCAAGAAGGGCAGTGAGCAGGAGGTCATCAGGTTGGCGGGTCAAGCGTTGGCAATTAAGCAGAGTGCAGAGGCTTATTCCTATCGGGCATTTAGCAAATCCGCCTTGGGTGATGCTCAAGGAGCCTTTGATGATCTAACCCAAGCCATCGCGATTAAACCTAATTCTGCGTGGATTTATGATAATCCTGGCGTTGCGAGAAACAAGGCAGGAAATTATCTAGAAGCAATTAATAACCACACCCAAGCGATACTTATTGATCCAAAATTTAAAACAGCCTATTTTAACCGAGCCGTCTCTAAGGATGCTTTAGGTGATAAAAAGGGATCGATTAGCGACTTCACTCAAGCTATCAAAATTGATCCAAAATATGCTTATGCTTACTACAACCGTGGTAATGTCAATAGAGACTTGGGAGACATTCAAGGGGCAATAGATGACTATAGTCAAGCAATTGCGATTGACCCGAAGGACGCTGACTACTATGGAAATCGTGGCGTAGCAAGGTCTGATTTAGGAGATAAGCTGGGAGCGATTAATGACTATAGTCAGGCTATCACGATTGCGCCCCAAGACGCTTTGCTCTACAATAATCGTGCTGTAGCCAAGGAAGAGACGGGTGATAGACAAGGGGCGTGTAGTGATTATAAAAAGGCAGCCTCTCTTGGATTGACGCGAATTTCTCAGGCGCTCGAATCTGAGGCTGGAGCCTGGTGCCGCAATATGCCCTGACCAAGCCACCCCCATAGCCTTCACGACCTCCCAGTCCTCCCCCAGAGCTTCTTCGCCCGCCCCGCCGAGCAGGTTGCCCCCCAGCTCATCGGCTGTCTGCTGGCACTACGGTATTTTCACGCTGGGATACAGGTATGTGCCTCGCTTAAAAGCACTACAGTAATTTCTGCTCTTTTTTTGCCATAAAAGAATCCTCCCGCGCGGATGCTCATCATTACAGGGTTATTCGCATTTGTGTCATCAATAGACCGAAAGTTGTCATTCTCTCTACGAGTAAATGTTCTGTCGTTACCGCCCATAAGGCTGTGAAGAATCCCTTTCTGCTGGATTCGTTTGCTTGGAATGAATATTTCTGCGGCAGATACCGTGTGCCCCGCCTTTCTTGAAAATATTGGCGCGCTCGATTTCAGCGTCAACATCTTTAGTGCCCCGCAGCTGAAGCGTTCCATTTTTGTTGGTTCACTTGCCTTGAGCTGGGAGCTTGCTGTCACCATCGCAAAAATGCACAAACACCTCAAAAGTATTGGGGCTGGCTGGTAATGGTTGGGCACACTCGTCTTGAATGTCGATTGTCAATATGCTACTGCAATCCTCCCCTCGCCTCATTCTTTATAGCGACCCCAAAGCCACTCCCGTAGCCACCACGCTCTCCCAATCCCTCCCCCAATCCTTCTTCTCCCGCCCCGCCGAGCAGGTTGCCCCCGACCTCATCGGCTGCCTGCTGGTGAAACGGCAACCAACGGGCTCGCTGCTTTGGGGCGTGATTGTGGAAACGGAGGCGTATTGCCAGAGCGAGCCCGCCTGCCACGGGCATCGCCGCCGCACCCCGAGCAACGACACCCTTTTTGGTGAGCCAGGGCGGTTTTATGTCTATGTGAGTTATGGCATTCACCACTGCGTGAATGTGGTGACCCACTGGGGAGTGCAGATTGGTCTGAGAGATGTTTGTACCCTGTCCCACCCCTCTGACAGCAAAGTTGACGCCTCTCCATTCCGATCGCTTTTTCTACCAGAGGGCTTGATGGAGCAGAGCAATGCGTCGTTACAGCGAGGCCGTCAAGGCTGATGTGAGGAGGAGGATGACTCCCCCGCAGCTGACGGCTGTTGGGTAGACCCGCCGCAGGGCAGCGGTGTTCACGGTGGGGCGATCAGACGTGTGCTCCACGCTCTAGCTCAGGCCGGCTGCC
Organism: Cyanobium sp. WKJ7-Wakatipu; assembly: GCF_024345355.1. NCBI lineage: Bacteria > Bacillati > Cyanobacteriota > Cyanophyceae > Synechococcales > Prochlorococcaceae > Cyanobium > Cyanobium sp. WKJ7-Wakatipu. The sequence goes on along the minus strand of NZ_JAGQAY010000028.1, from coordinate 6,939 downwards.
GCCGCTGCGGTTCACCGGGATGTTGAACGAGGCACCCCGTCCGCCCACTGAGATCGAGCTGAGCCCACCCTTACTGAAGTTGAAGCGCAGCGGGCCCAGGCGGGTGGAGCGTCGAAAGCGGAAACCCATGGCAATCAGCGGCTCTTAACGCAGTACCCACCAGATGAATACCAACCCAGCGGGCATCCCTTGCCGCTCTTCTGGATCGCTTCCCGCTCGTTACTGGGGCTGCTGAGGCAGTAGTTGCCAGAGGAATAAAAGCCCAGCGGACAGCCAGCACCACTTTTCTCAATGGCGCCACGGGAGTTACCACCAGAGCTGGGCACGCAGTAGCCGCTAGAGCTGTAGTAGCCAAGCGGGCAGCCTCCAACCTTGGGCAGAGGTTGCACCGGCTGCTGGGCTAGCGCTGCGCCGGCGCTCAGCAGGGCCACGGCGCCGAGCAACAGGGGCTTACGCATCGCTGGTGGGCTTTGCCAGTTCATCGGGCAGGCGGCTCACCAGGTCACCACGGCTGCGCACTCCCCACTCCTTGCGCAAGTCATCCAGCCACACCAGGGTGGATTGGCGCAGCTCAACGCTTATCCGCACATAGGGATCGTCACTGGAATCGCCTGGGGACATTTGCCGGTGGCTGGGAGTTCCAACGATCGGTCTGCTGCTGCTCTTGTGCAAGAGCAATGGGGGCAGACTTGAGCAACCAGTAGCCGAGGGGCGAGCGCGCGATGCCCACCAACACCCAGATGGAGCGCTGCATCTCCAGCGAGCGTGGTGCGCTGGTCTTCTGGTCACCGGAGGTGCAGCAGCGCAAGCCGGGAAGCAAAGTTCAGATCATTGATGTTTTTTCCCTGCAGGTCGTCACTGGCTACACCCGTGACCCCCAAGGTCGGTTGTTGCTGGAGTCCCAGCCATCCGTGGCAGCAGGGCGCAGCTGGAGCCTGGCCAAGGCTGCGCAGTTGATCCGCAATGACGCCAGGCCCCACCGCTGGGTGGCCTTGCAGCTCGATAAACGGGCCTGGGGCCTGTTCTGGGCTGGTGGTGGGCTTCAGCACTGCCGTGAGTTGCTATCCCAGCAGGTGCCTCCATCGGACATCTCCAGCGCACTGGTCGCAGCAACTCCAGAAGCCCTGCTGCGACTGGTTCTAGATCTTGGTACTGATCTGCCCAGCCCTACTCAGAGCCCTGCTGCAAAGCCTGCCAACGATCAGCACAAGGGGCTGTGGCGGATCATCGGTTGGACATCACTGGCCTGGCTGACTGTCCTTGGCGTGACCGTTGCAGGTTTCCTTACAGCGCTGGAGCGTCAGGACCGCAAGTTGGAGCTGCTGCTCGAACGCACAGCCCCAAGTTCCGGGATGCGTTGAACGATTCAGCTTTGCGGCTCTGCTCAGCAATCGGAGTGTTGGGCCTGGGTTGGCTGGGCGTGCAAGCAGGCCTGGCTCAGCCGCAAGGCTTGAGCGCCACCGTGCTCTCCATTGGCGATGGCGACACCATCCGGGTTCGTCAGGCCGGCCGGGCGGTGACCGTACGGCTGGCCTGCATCGATGCCCCCGAGACTGCCCAGAGCCCCCACGGGCAGCAGGCTCGCAGCTACCTGCAGCAACGGCTCCCTGTAGGCCGCGAGGTCAGGCTCGATGTCAAGGCCACCGATCGCTATGGCCGCTCGGTTGCCGAGGTGATCTCGGACATCAACATCAACCTGGCGCTGGTGGAGGACGGTCAGGCATTCGCGTATCGGCAGTACCTGAGCGGCTGCGATGCCAAGGAATATCTGGACGCGGAATACCGTGCCAGCCGGGGCCGGTACGGGGTCTGGCAGCTAGAGGGCGGCATCACCCGCCCCTGGGACTTCCGCCGCGGACGGCGCGCAGCCGTTATTCCTGATGGCACCACCCCAGGGGGTCGCCGCTACCGCTGCTCAGAGATCGGCTCTTACGCCAAGGCCCAGCAGTTGCTGCGGCAAGGGCATACCTACCTCGATGGCAATTCTGACGGGGAAGCCTGCGAATCGCTGCGCTGACTGGGTTGCTGGCGGTACGGCAATAGGTACTCCCGCATGCCACCATCACCGCACAGAAGGCGTACTTTGAAGTTGAGGGGAGGCCCGGGAGCCAACCCGACCCTCACCCTCCAACAGAGTCCGGTCAGGGATCACCTGAGCCGGTGCCCGCAGCGGAGGTTCACGAACGATGCGACACACAACAGGTGAACTCGATGACGCAGCGCGAACGCCATCCCGTAGCCGCACAGAGCGATACGCCAGTTCTGATCCCCGCGTTCTTAAATCTTGGGCTACATAACCCAAGCCGTGATCACAACCGAGAAGGCCAAGCCTTGAGCATCTCTTCTCCCAAACGTGATCTCCATTCCTTCCCTGCCAGGCTCCAGACAGGTGATGCGTGAACCAACAGACACCCGACCGGCCAACCTTTTGTGAGGAGGCAACCGCCGCAACCGGCGCTAAGGCGCCCCCCACGGGGCGCCTTTTGAATGCTGTGCTGCTGAGATCCGCATCATGGCCGCATCGAACTGGGACCAGCGCTACATCGAGGGCAGTGATCGCTGGGAGCTGGGCAAGCCCGCGCCGCCTCTGGAGGCCTTTCTGCGCACGGACAGCCGAGCACCCAAGCCACCGGGCCGGTTGTTGGTGCCGGGCTGCGGCCGGGGCCATGAGGCGGCCTTGCTCGCCGATCTCGGCTACGAGGTGATCGGGCTGGACTTCAGTAGCGAGGCCATCCAGCGCGCCCAGGCGGTGCATGGTTCCGATAGCGCCCAGCTGCGCTGGCTGCAGGCTGATCTGTTCGATGGGGGAGCGCTGGCGGCTGCCGGCATCAACGACGGCAGCATGCAGGGCGTGTTGGAGCACACCTGCTTCTGCGCCATTGATCCAGCCCAGCGAGGGGCCTATCTCGACACTGTGGCGCGGTTGCTGGCCCCAGGTGGCTGGTTGCTGGGCCTGTTCTGGTGCCACCCGCGGCCGGATGGCCCCCCGTGGGGCAGCGACCCAGCGCTGCTAGCGCAGCATCTGGCGGAAGCAGGATTCCACCAGCAGCTATGGGAGTCCGCGCAGGGCTCAGCCCCCGAGCGCGACAACGAATGGCTGGGGCTTTGGCGCCGGTGATCAGCTGAACCAGCAGACCCTGCACACCAAAGACGGAGTAATAGCGCTCATGGCGCTAAATGAGAACCCTGCGGGTCAAAGGAGCAAGGATCGTGAGCAGCCGGCAATTGATATGAGAGCTCAAATGCCAAACCCACTGATCACCGCTAAGTTCTTGTCGTAATGCATTTGCCTAGATTCCTCATGCTCACCGGATCCGAACTGCTCGCCAAAGTCAAGGAGCTAGGCGATGTCTCTAAGTCAGATCTCGTGCGTGAGTGCGGCTATGTGAGCACCAAGAAAGACGGCGGCGAGCGCCTCAACTTCACCGCTTTCTATGAGGCCCTACTCAGCGCTAAGGGGGTAAACCTTGGTGCCGATACCGCCGGCCGTGGCAAGGGTGGCCGCAGCCTCAGCTTCGTGACCAAGATCCAGTTCAACGGCAATCTCATGGTGGGCAAGGCCTACACCGCCCTGCTCGACCTCAAGCCAGGCGATGAGTTCGAGATCAAGCTGGGCAAGAAGCAGATCCGACTCGTGCCCGTGGGCGGTAGCGACGACGAGGAGTGAGCAGCTGCTGGGCATAGCCTGGGGCAAAGCCCAACAGCAATTTCTCTTGAACAAGATCACCGGACCACTGCGCAGGGCGTTGATCTATGGCGCGGTCAGCTACGGCGGCTTGGTGTTGATCAACAACTCAGAGCTTGACCTGCCAAACATGTGGATCGTCTATCTGCCGATGTTTATCGGGGTCTATGTGCTGACCCAGTGGTTGGATCGCAAATTCGGGAGCTGACAGGGCCCTACTTTGGGGTGGTGCCACCAGCTATCGCCAGCCAACGGCCTGGAGAAGCGGATGTGCTCGATCGGGTAGCGCTGCAGCCCCTCGCGGATGAAGGCAAAGGCCCAGGGTGCGCAGCAAAAGCTCAGGGTGGTGAGCGTCTGGCTGCGGCGCTGGGCTGAGGGGCTGGCAATCGCCAGCTGCTGCTCCAGATCAGCCCCGAAGTAGATGCCTCCGCTGTGGTGCAGCAAGCGCTCCCTACGGGCGGCGCGGCGGCTGGGGTTCCGCTCGATGCAGTTCAACCTGGTCGTGAGCACCAACACCGCAGGTATCGGTTGCTGGCAGCGCAATGGTTTTCAGGTGGTTGGCACCCTCCCGGGGGCATTCCGCCACAGTCATTTTGGCTATGTCGATGCCCTGGTGATGGTCCAGGCCCTGGTGGAGGGACCAAGCCCATGAAGGTGGTTCCGTTGCGGCTACAGCCGGGCGCTGACCTGCGCGGGGCACTGGACGCCTGGATGGGCAAACAGGAGGCGCAGGCCGGCTGTCTGATCAGCGCCGTTGGCAGCCTGTCGGTGGCGGAGCTGCGCTTGGCGGGGGCGAGCGAAGCCACCGTGATCCTTGGCGACCTGGAAATCCTCAGCCTCAGTGGCACCTTGTCGAGAGATGGTGCCCACTTGCACATCTCCGTGGCCAACAGCAACGGCGCCGTGCTCGGTGGCCACCTCTGCCCCGGCTCGCTGGTGCGCACCACTGCCGAGCTGGTGATCGGCCTGCTGCCGGAGTGGCGGTTCCGCCGGGAGCTCGATCCGACCACCGGCTACGCCGAGCTGGGGATCAGCCAACGCGACTGAGCGCTGCATTGCAGGGCGGCATCCATCCGGAACTGCTCGTGGGGAGAGCGCATGAACACCCAGGGGGCTATCTACGGCCAGCGAAACCACAACGCAGGCTGTGTTGCTGGCCGGAAAAGTATGCGCCAACTGCATAGCTGAGCACTTTCAAGATCAATTTGGTGCACTAGCTGTTCCCAACAGGCTCATGGTGGAGCAAACTGCCTCTTGGCTCTCTCTCAGCAACACCGATGCCGACGCAGCCGCGGCAGCCGCTGCCGCGATGACCGCCACCCCCTCCAGAATCCGCCAGAAGCTCAAACCAGGGGCCGTAGTGCGGTGCCGCACGCGCCGCTATTTGGTGGAAGACGTGCAAGCCCCCCTAGAGCCTGGCGCCGACACGGTTGTGTCGATGGCGTGCATGGAGGACGACGCCATCGGCCAGCGGCTGACGGTGTTCCGAGAGCGAGAGATCGACTTTGAGGTGCTTGGGGAGAGCAGCTGGGAAGCGGTGGCCCAGCGAGGCTTCGACCAACCCAAGCAGTTCGCCGCCTACCTCAACACCCTGCGTTGGAACTGCGTCACCGCCACCGACGCCGAACTGTTCCAGGCCCCCTACCGGGCTGGCATCGACGTCAAGGCCTACCAGCTCGAACCGCTGCGCAAGGCGCTCCAGATGCCCCGGGTGGGCCTGTTTATCGCCGATGACGTAGGCCTGGGCAAAACGATCGAGGCCGGCCTGATCCTGCGGGAGATGCTGCTGCGCCAACGCATCAAGCGGGTCGTGATCAGCTGCCCGCCGTCGGTCTTGCGCCAGTGGCAGGAGGAGATGGCCAGCCGCTTTGGCCTTGCCTTCACGGTGATGGACCGGGCCTACGTGGCCAAGGTGCGGCAGGAGCGGGGTTATGGCACCAACCCGTGGAGCACCGGCAGCCGCTTCCTGATCTCTCATGCCCTGCTGCGCAACTCGGAATACTCGGCCCCGCTGCGGGTGTGGCTGGAGCAGGGCAAGGGCGGGGAAGACCAGGCCCCGGTGCAGAGCCTGCTGATCCTTGATGAAGCCCACAACGCTGCGCCGGCCAGTAACAGCCTGCGCTACGCCATCGATTCCGGTTTGACCCGCAGCCTGCGGGACCTGGCGCCCCTGTTCGAGCACCGCGTTTTTCTTTCGGCTACACCCCACAACGGCCACAGCAACAGCTTCACGGCTCTGTTGGAACTACTCGATCCAGCACGCTTTGTGCGGGGTGTCCCTTTCGAGCCTGGGGATCTGGACACGGTGTTGGTTCGCCGCCTCAAGGACGACCTACGCCGCATCGGCGAGGAGTTCCCTGAGCGGATTGTTGAACCCCTGTCCGTACCAAAAGGCAGCCTGCCAGCAGATACCCCAGAGCTGGAGCTCTCACGGTTGCTGCAGAAATATCGCAAGCAGCGGGAGCAACGGCTGCTCCTGGGGGGTGCCACCAAGCGGCAACTCAATGCCGATCGGCTGGTGATCACCAATTTGCAGAAGCGATTGCTCAGCTCGATCGAGGCCTTCGCTCGCACCCTCAAGGTGCACCGCAGGAGCCTGGATCAAAAGCAAGAACAGCGGCGGGAATCCCTGGCGGCTTCAGGTGCCCAGCTGGATCTGCTGCTCGGCGGCGTGAATAACGACAGCGACCTAGCCGAACTCACAGAAGACGAGCTGCTCAACCTGGAGGAGGCGCAAACCCGAGCGGCTTTACGCCAAACCGTTGAGGCTGATCAAAGCGATCTGGCCCTACTGGAGCGGATGGGGGAAATCGCAGCGGCCAATCGATCCCTGGCCGATCCCCGCATCAAGTTGCTGGAAAAGTTTCTGCGCAGCCATCTCTGCCCAAACCTCGGCGAAGCCAAGGCGATATGGAACCCAACCAGGCTGCTGATCTTCACCGACTACGTCGACACCAAGCGCTACCTGGAAAGGCAGCTGAGGCAGCTGCTTGGTGACGCCGATGCCGACCGTCGCGTCGCTTCATTCACCGGCGGCATGAGTGAAGACAACCGCGAGCGGCTCAAGGCCCAATTCAACGCCGATCCCGATCAAGAACCGCTGCGCATCTTGATCGCCACCGATGCCGCCCGGGAGGGGGTGAACCTGCAGAACCACTGCAAGCACCTGATTCATTTCGACATCCCCTGGAACCCCAGCAAGCTTGAACAGCGCAACGGCCGCATCGACCGCAAGCTGCAGCGCGCTCCCCAGG